>CALCQT010000241.1 GCA_937894825.1 uncultured Anaerolineaceae bacterium | reverse complement strand
GATAACTGTTTTTAAGATAAAAACGAGTGTAATTTGGCTCCTCAGACTGATTCAGGAAACGATGAATCGGCTCGAACCCATCCACCCAGGAAAAAGTTTTCTCCCAACGGTCCGGTTCTGTGGAAAAGAACGGCGGATCTTCCAGCACAACCCCGCGCACGTTTTGCGGCGAATCAGCCGCCAGCCAAGCCGCCAGCAGCCCACCGGACGAATGTCCGGAGACAAACGCCGGTTCGCCGATCACCTGCTCTATAAACCAGACAAAATCCTCCCCCATCGCCTGAGCCGTATAGCGGGCAGGGTCCTTGCTGGACCCACCGTGCCCATGACAATCCACAGCGAAAATATGGAAATGTTGAGATAATTCGGGCAACACCTTCGCGTAATCTACCCAAGTGGTCATTTGACCATGAATCAGAAAAAGCGCCGGTCCGTTATCAGGGCCTTCGCCATAGTTCAGAATCGTGCCGTCCGGCAGTTCGGCTTGCTTTTCAGCAAAACCGGCCCGCTCCAGTTTTTTCATCACGCCTTGGTCAAAATTTACGTTTCGATACGCATACACAGCGCCCGCGATGACCAGCAACAGCAGCAGCCCACCCAAAATCAGCAGTATCATTTTCATGACTTTTTTCATTCCCCATCCTCTTCTTCAGTCATCTGTGCATTCCGTATCGCTTTCGCGAAACGTAAACCGGCTTCTTTTTCCTGCGACGCCACACTGTCGTCATCGGCGCGCAGAAAAATTTCATCGGCAATTTTGTCAAAATAATCCTGCCGCTGGACCGCGATTCCACGATTCACGTCGGCCAGCAGCAGCAGTGTGTCTCCCGGCTGGATGTTGAACATTTTACGGGCCTCAATCGGGATAACAATTTGTCCCTTTGGCCCTACCTTGACCGAGCTCATGTACTTGCCGGTCTCCTGCGTTTCAGATTGTTCCTCATTCTTGCGATTTTCCGCCATCCGTCACCTTCCTTTGCTTCAAACAGATCTAACCATTGTATAACTTTTCTTACTTATTATACTTTAAAGTGAATAAGGTGAATCAATAAAACAGGATAAGGGTATCAAAAACACATTGTTATGTGGCGCAGGATGGTGTCCCAAAATATAAAATTGTTCGCAAATTTGCTTATTTGTCCGCCTATGGCGGACAGGGCAACCGCAAGTATTGCCCCTACAGAATCGGGAATTAATAGACAAATTTTTAAATATTATCAAATCGACTTATAAAAATCCGACCTTGTAGGGGCGACTCTTGCAGTCGCCCGGGTTCACCGAAGGTGAACTATTATGAGCGAAAAGGTAATCAAACCTCAATTTTGAGACACCCTCTCAGTTTGTCATCTCGACTCTCATAGATTATTTTGGGTCTGATACTTCTTCAGGGGAGGGGAATGTGCAAATTATCTTGCCCTGGAGCATATCAAACCCGAATTACTGATTGAGGATGTCTCGACTCCGCTCCGCTGCGCTCGACATGACAAAATTGGTTGTTGTTTTACTTTTTGGCGTGCTTCGCATGCCAAAAAGTAAAACAACAACTTCGGCCGAGAGATAGTACTTATGACACCCTGATCAAACATCATGCAGAGATAATCAAATAAAATATTCTTTAAGAAGGATTGTCAAGCCGCAATGGTAAGACAGAGAAAAACATTAAAATCGCCGATTTAACATTTTTTTAACAACTTTGTTATACGATTAAGGTCCAATGGCAACGCTACACAGAATTTACAAGCCCGAACGGAGAAAGTTATGATTAACATCCTGGTAGTCGAAGACGACAAAAAACTCAATCAGATCATTTGCACCTATCTGAATGACAACGGTTACGCCGCCAAAGGATGCCTCAATCCGCGGGAAGCGTATGATTTAATGTATAACAACCTGTACGACCTGATCATTTCCGATATCATGATGCCGGACATCGACGGCTTCGAATTTGCCGAAACTGTGCGGGAGATCAATAAGACAATCCCTATTTTATTTGTAACGGCACGGGATGATTTTTCATCGAAACAGCGCGGATTCCGCGCCGGGATCGACGATTACATGGTCAAACCGATTAATATAGACGAACTGGTGCTGCGTGTGGCCGCACTGCTCCGGCGGGCGAATATCGTCAATGAAAAACGCCTGGCAGTGGGGGGAATGGAGATGGACGCAGACGCCATGACCGTCACCGTCAACGGAGAAGACATTCCGGTGACCGTACGCGAATTCAACATCCTGTACAAATTGCTCTCCTATCCGAAACGTACTTTTTCCCGTGCGCAACTCATGGATGAATTCTGGGAGCTTGGCAGCGAGACCAACCTGCGCGCGCTGGATGTCTATATTACCAAACTGCGTGACAAGTTTTCGGCCTGTGAAGATTTCAAAATCGTCACCGTCCATGGGTTGGGATATAAGGCGGTGCTCGAATGAAAACGGAAAAAAGACAGAAAATTGTGGAAGATAGCCGCATCAAGTCAAAACGATTTTCGTGGATAAGCTATGCTTCAACTTATTTTATTTTGCTGACGCTGGCAGCCGGCCAGTCCTTGATTCTGGCGGAGTATATCGAATTTCAGAGTGTTCCGCCAGAATTTATCTGGGGGATGCTCGGCTACTGGGCCATTGTGACCGCCATTTTTGCCATCACCACCACCCGTCAAAAAATCAAACTTTTTGACAACCCCATGCGGAAACTCAGTGAAGCCGCTCAGGAAGTCGCCAAAGGTGATTTTTCCGTTTATCTGGAACCAGCCCACACTCCGGATAAGCTGGATTATGTGGACGTCATGTTTGAGGATTTCAATAAAATGGTGGAGGAGTTGGGCAGCATCGAAACGCTGAAGAACGATTTCATCGCCAATGTGTCTCACGAGATCAAGACCCCGCTCTCAATCATTAAAAGTTATACCCAGGCGTTAAAGAAAGAAGACCTTTCGCCGCAGCGCAGGGAAGAATACGCTGACACTGTTATCACGGCCTCGGAAAACCTGACGGCGCTGGTGACGAACATCCTGAAACTCAATAAACTGGAGAATCAGGAGATCGTCCCGGTTACAGAACCCTATGACTTGTGCCGGCAGCTTGCCGATTGCGCCCTGACGTTTGAAGAGGCCTGGGAAAAAAAGAATATCGAGTTTTCAGCCGAGATGGATGATCGCGCCATGATTCATGCCGATGAAGGGATGCTGGAGATCATTTGGCATAACCTGCTGTCAAACGCGCTGAAGTTCACGGAACCCGGCGGAAAAATCACACTCACCCAGACCTCGGATGAAAATTCCGTCACCGTGTCCATATCCGACACCGGTTGCGGGATGGACGAACAAACGATGAAGCATGTTTTCGACAAATTCTATCAGGCCGACAGTTCGCGTTCCAGTGAAGGCAATGGCCTTGGGCTGGCGCTTTCCCTGCGGGTCATTGAGTTGGTTGGCGGCTCCATAGCCGTAAAGAGTGCGCCGGGAGAAGGATCAACTTTCACTGTAAGGTTAGCTATTGAACCATAAATAATGAGGGAGTCAAAAGTCCAATCTTAGATATGAGGCGCCTTTGGCAATAATTTGTGCGCGATACGCACAAAACCAACAACGCTTCCGAAAACGAAACTTTGTACTTTTGACTCTCTAATCGCAAATGACTCGAAACACGGTTGTTACGGCCTGCCTCTGATAATTTTAGAGACAGGCTTTTTTTTTATTCTCTGATAATGCCATCCTGGTGATACCTGTTCCAATAATTCAATAATTAATATTTCCCAAACATTTTATAAGCAACTCACAAATAACCGATCGATAAGATATTGTCATCAAATGAAAAACATTTGAAATAAACGAACAGAGGTTTTGAAATGAATAACAGCCATGACAATGAAAACCGTTTTGTCGGTTATGAATATAAAACGGTCACAGTTCCGCGGGATATGGAACTTGTTTGGGAAGACGGCCTTCAGGGGTTCGGATGGAAGCTGATAAAAAGCGAACCGGCAGCCAAAAAACC
>CALCQT010000240.1 GCA_937894825.1 uncultured Anaerolineaceae bacterium | reverse complement strand
AAGATTCCTTTCGCAAACTCCGAAAGTTCCGGGATAACCGGAAGATCCTGCCAGGTCCGTCCATAGTCCGCCGGCGTCAGCGCTTCTTCAGCCTGCACGGTATTCAATTGCACAAAAAAGAGCGGGAAGATCAATAAAAAAAGCAATAGCCAATGGGGAGGTTCTGTTTTATTCTTCATAATCCTAAAAATAATTGTTCTTCAATCGTCTTTAAAACATTCGGTTTGATCCGCACAACGCCATCCGCGGTCATGTGGATGGCACTGTTGGAAAATTCCTCAGCCGGCAAGCGATCCCACAGATCCAGCAATTCCCAGTCATTGGCCTCACAGATCTGATGAAGCGATGCCCGCCAGGCGTCATAGGCTGCGCGCGGATAATAGAAATTATATCGGATATCGGAATTCTTTCCGGAACTAATGAGCATCGGTTCGTTAATAATCAGCAGCGGAACGCCGTCCAACAGGGTCTGGGCCGCCGTGAGCGCCTGCCAGGCCATTTCTGAATCGGGATAAACGCCCTCCACGCCATGAAAAGTGTTGTCCGCCTCAAAATCATAAGCCGGGCGCGGTGCATCCGCCGGATATTCCTGATCAATCCCGGTTGCACCCCACAGAAACCCATACAGCTGCAGCCGGATCAGATCCGCCAGATCACGACGCTGACCGATCAGCGTCCCGGCAAGAAAATCTTCCGCTTCCGGCGCTTGCGGCAAAATAACACCGGACAGACCAATTTCAGCAGCCATCGCGTCGAACTCAGTCCGATTGGCGGCCACCAGCGCGGTCGAAAGCTGCTTGTCCAGCGGAAAAGATTCCATCGTGAGCGCCCAGATCACCAGATCCGGCTCAAATGCCAGCCCGCGCCTGAGCAGCAAGAGATCCTTGGAGAGTGACAGTGTCGGGTAAGCCAGATTGTAGACTTCCAGCCGCTTCGTCCCGCCGCTCAGCGTCACCGTTTCTCCATCCAATTGGCCGGCCAGCGTCTCTTCCGGGCGCAGCAACGTCCCCCAGGAGGCGGAATCACCGATCACCAGCACCCGCAGTGTCTCTCCATCTTTTTCTCCGGCAGCGCTGATTTTGTGAGCGGCGAACATGGCGTCCAACTGATTCAGGCTGAAGTTATAGGCCGTGCGGGGCGTTTCCCCGAAGGGCAGCCGTTCCCGTCCCGGGAAAAGCCGGTTATACAGGCTGATCTTCCCCAGCCAGGGCAGCGGCTGGAGCAGCGAATAAAGCGCCAGGAGCAACACCAGGATCAAAACCGTTTTCAACAGGATTCGAACAATTTTCCCCATTTTCACTCTCAGAATAATTTCGCGAAGAAGCGGATCGCGCTGTCAAAATCCGGCAGCGCAAACCAGACCCAGCCGGTCATGACGAAAAGAATCGTCAGCAGTGTCGAAAAAACGCTGTACAGGCGATGCAACACGGGAGCGGTTTCGGAAAGTTCAAACAGCCAGCCCTTTGTGAACCGCTCATATTGCTGATGCAAAAACAGCCCGCAGGCATGCCACAAGCCCCACAGGGCAAAATTGAGCGTCCCGCCATGCCACAGGCCAATCAGCAGCATCGTCACGAGCTGCGTGATCAGGATCACCAGCCACTGCGGCAGCGCCGGATCTTTTCGTGAACGTTTAAGCGAACGCAGGTGGCGGGTAAGCGGATTGAAAACATAGCCGCGAATCCATTGGGTGAGCGTGATATGCCAGTTATTCCAGAATTTTGCGATGTCCGGTTTCAGATAAGGCCGGCGGAAATTCTCCGGCAGCACAATCCCGATCAGGCGAGCCGATCCAACGGCAATATCGGAATACCCGGAAAAGTCAAAATAAAGCTGGAACCCATAAAAAAACAAGGCGGCCCAGGCCCAGATCCCATCCTGCAGCTGCAAAGCATTGGCAGGAGAAAGCGCCATTTTCGCCAGCGAATCGGCCAGAATAAACTTTTTGAACAACCCGGCCGCGATGCGTTCCATTCCCGGCAAAAAATTCGCGGGCACATCCGCGTGTCCTTGTGGAGAATTCAATTCTTTCAGGAAATGCTCCGGCCGGTCGATCGGTCCGGCGGAAAGCGCGGGCGGAAAAATCACATAGGTCAGAAAGTCGCCCGGGCCATATTCAGCCGGGAGCTTTGGATGCGCATGGCCGCTACGAGTGCCGATGCTTCGGGCATCAAAAGTGTCATTTTGTTTATTAACGATCCCGCTCGCAGGGGCGATCATCCCCGCCAGGGTGCTTCGCGATGATCGCCAAATCCACCGATGGTGGATAATTTTACTTTTGGTACCCTGATCATTGACACTTTGGGCGTCGATACTTTGGGCATAAATGCCCAAAGTATCAATGAGAACCGAAAGCAGGCGGAATGCGATGTATGAAAAACCCAGCCAGCGCAGATCCGTGACGGCGGCATTTTCCGCTGACTGACCGGAAATCAGGCGCAGCACCATGCTGCCGCGCAGCGAAAGCGCAGGCACCTTCAAAACGATCAACGACCCGAGCAGCAGGAAAATCCCCGCCGAAAGAGCAAAACGCGCCTGGTTTCGAGCCAGCAGCCCATACAGCGCGATGAACATCCCGCCCGCACCGAGCGCGATCAGTACCACTGTGAACTGCGACGGCCTGCTTACACGCGCCC
>CALCQT010000239.1 GCA_937894825.1 uncultured Anaerolineaceae bacterium | reverse complement strand
GGCGATTCTTTTGAATGATCGGGAATTTTGGAAATTTTCCGGGAAAGATATATTCCAAAAAGACCAGCGAGACGAATTGATTGATGTCATTTTGAAAAATACGCTTGGTTCGTCATTCGATTCATAGTTTATATGATTGGAATAGAATCTGTAAGCTTGTCTGAATTCCAGCGGAGCAGGTCGCAGATCTCTAAAAAAATAACTCGTTTTTAGAAATGGAGAAAAAATGAAAACATTGACAATTATTGTCGCAGTTGTTGATATCTTGTTGCTGTTGTCGACCATGATCTGCGGATTGTGGATTGCGGGACAGAATTTGACAGGCGCCGAACTGGCGTCTTCACTGTCATTTCACCGGATGATCGGGATTGCCTCAATCTGTCTGTCCGTCGTGGTGATTGTCTGGATGCTGATTCAGTGGAGATAAGCAAAATGATTTTTGCTTTTTGAAAGCAAAATTGGTGGTGGTGAAAACAACAGCTTGTTAACCGATTTTTACAGATTGATGACCAGGCTGTTGTTTTTTTTGCATTTATACGTTACGTTAGTGGGTGAATTTATTCTCACAAACTTGCTTTTTCCATTTTATCCTATTTCATTCGGAGAGAATAAATTGTGAATAGATCCAGGACAATTATTTCACCTTATTGGTTATATTTATATGGATGGGGTAAATGGGAAATACATAATAAAAGTTCAGAGGGTGTCACCATGATTATTGCACAGGCAAGCATGAACGACTATGAAGGAATCGTGTCTTTACATCAGACTTACCATACGGATTTTATCAAACCAGCGTATCGTTCGGATGGATTCGTCACAACGAATTTCACACCGGAGCAACTTGAGCAACTCATTACGGAACAACTGGGCGTCACGATTGCGAAGGATGATACGGAAAAAGTCGTTGCCTATGCCACGGCGGCATCCTGGGAGTTCTGGTCACAATGGCCTTTATTTGCAACCATGATTGAGGAGTTGCCCAAATACGCGCTGAACGATGTGGTCTTTTCTACGAAAAATTCTTATCAGTATGGACCTGTTTGCCTGGATATATCTGTACGCGGGACAGGTTTGTTTGAAAAAATATTCTACGCTTCACTTTCTGGTATGAAAGAGCGGTATCCGATCATGGTCACCTTTATTAACCAGATCAACCATCGCTCGTATACCGCACACACGAAAAAAGTTCCTATGACGAAATCCGGAACTTTTCAGTTCAACCAAAACGATTACTATCTATTGTCCTGTTCTACCTCGCTCACACAGGGTAAATCAGAGTAGCCAATAAGGCAGGAATGATTGGGGCATTAAAACTGAATGCTCTAAAATATGGCTTTAATTTCTTTTTACATTCTGATCAAAGAAAGTAATTGTCCTTTGCATGGCAGTTTCGAAATTGGTGCTGATATTGTGGTCATCATCGGGGTAGGCATAAAATGAATAGGGCCATTTCTTTACCTTTTGAAGACCGCCGGCCAGTATTTCCGACCATGTGTAGGGGACTCTTGCGTCAGTGGTGCTGTGATGAAGCTGGATCGGCCCGGAAAGATCTTCGAGATAATTGTTGGGAGAAATCGTGCCCCAAAAATCCGGATTCTGATCCGATGAGCCATACTTGTTGAGAAACGCCTGTGCCCAGGAGCTGAAACTTTGTACCCAGCGGTTTCCGTTTTCCGCAAAAGTCCTCGCCTCATCCGAACGATTCCAGGCTTCGATGATGGTTGGATAAGGCGCTACTACGCCAGCCCAAATAACGCCTGCCTTGATATCCGAGCTGACAACCATTGCTCTCAGCGCGATCTGTCCGCCCATTGAATGCCCCCAAATACCAATCCGATTCGGGTTGACATCCGCATGTTCTTTCAAGGATTCAATCGCATTGAGAATGTCAACGGTATAGTCCGGCGTGCCATAACCGCCGCCAACTTCTTCACCGCCTTCGGAATTTCCGTGTCCGCGATAATCAGATTTAAAAACGATATAGCCATTTTGGGCAATCCGATCAACATATGAGAGGTACCGTTCCGTCGTTCGGTATTCTGATGGCGCAATATAGCCGTGATTGAAAACAATGACCGGCCATCCATCTGATGGCTTTGTTCCGTCGGGTATGGTCATCAGGGCATAAATCTTGTATCCGTCGGAAAGGTAAGATACGACCGAACGCGTATAGTTTGATCCCGGCGCAAGTGTTTGTTCTATCGTGATCGGGCTGGCCGTATAGGACCGTTCTCGCATTAACGGAATCTGCAATGGATCCGGTTCTGTGGACCATGCTGATTCCGGCGTGGAAGTGCCAAGTGTTTGGGTTTCGGGAAGCGCTGCTGCAGATGCTGATGATTGTACGGGTTTGACAAAATGGGCCAGAAAAATCCAGGTCAAGGACAAAAAAATAATTTTTGATATTCTCATTCGCTCCTCTGCGTCTAAATATCCTCTCTATGAGCAAAAGCATCAAAATTCATTCTTTGTTACGTGCAGATTTAATAATAGCCCCGAAATTCGTTTCGGGGCTATTAAAGATACGGAGGTGGTTACTGATCTGCCAGAAGGCAGGCCATCACACCTTTCTGTGCGTGCAGCCGGTTGTGTGCCTGTGGAAAAACCCGGGATTGCGGCCCATCCTGAACTTC
>CALCQT010000238.1 GCA_937894825.1 uncultured Anaerolineaceae bacterium | reverse complement strand
GAGGGCTGCACTCGACGGAGTGATCGAGCGCAGACTGCCGGCCGGTTATGGCATCGGGTACGGCCAGACGTACCATTTGGAAAATGACGCCTGGGTCGGGGTGATTCCGGTCGGTTACGGCGACGGCTATCGTCGTGTTGCCGGCAACGAGGTACTGATCGGTGGACGACGCGTTCCGGTCATCGGCAGTGTTTGCACCGATGTCTGCATGGTTCTGCTGCCGGAGCGGTTCAATCCCGGCGAATCTGTCGTGTTGCTTGGCAATCAGGGCCGGGAATCGATAACGGTTGAAGAATTGGCTGCGCGCTGGCGGACTGCGCGCGCGGATGTCATGTCGGGTATCAGCGCGCGCGTGGCAAGGGTTTATCTGCCCTGAATTAAATTACAAATTCAACCAGCGGCGGGCTTCCTGCGGTAAGTCACGAATACTGTTGACCCGCTGGGTGCATTTGGGGATGGAGTTGATAAATTCCCGCCCATAGCGTTTCGTCAGCAGTCGGGTATCCAGAACGACCACAACGCCGCGATCGGACTGAGCCCGGATCAGGCGGCCGAAACCCTGCCGGAATTTCAGGATAGCTTCGGGCAAACTGTACTGTCCGAAGGCGTTTTCGAAATTTTCTGAACGGGCCGCAATGATCGGATCGGACGGGACGTCGAAAGGCAGCTTGACGATCACGACGACGGAGAGCTGCTCGCCTTGGATGTCGACGCCCTCCCAAAAGCTGCGCGTTCCGAGCAGGATGGCCTGATCTGTCGAGCGGAACGTGTCCAGCAACGCAGAGGCAGAAGCGCCTTCCCCTTGCTCAAAAACAACGATACCGGCATCATTCAATTGTGGTGAGATGGCTATGGAAGTTCTTTTTAATTGCGCATAAGATGTGAACAGTGCCAAGGTACGACCGCCGGTGGCTTTACACAGGCGAATCAGCGTGTTTTCCACCATGCGCTGCGCTGCGCCCTGATTGGGGTCCGGAATATCATTTGGAAGATACAATAGGACCGAACTCTCATAATCAAATGGAGCCCCGACACAAAGCTCATCCGCCTCATCCGCGCAGAGGCGTTCTTTGATATAGTCAAAACTATTATCCGTGGTCAGCGTAGCGGAGGTCAGGATAATGCTTTCCTTCTCGTGCCATAGAAAATTCTCGATCATTGGGCCAACCGCTAATGGCGCTGCATTCAGCGTCAACCGGTTGTTCACCGGCGCAATATCGATCCAATAGACATAATCCTGTACCGGTGTGGCAATCAATCCGTCGATCTGGGCTGAGGCTTCTTTTAATCGGTTACCGATTCCCTCCAGGAGATCCACTGCTTCTTCCGCTTCCTCATCCAGATCGTCCACGTTTGACACAATTTTGTATAAGGCATCGGTTCCTTTGGTGAGTTGGGTGAAGATGGTGTGCGCGTCGTCCCAGGCGATCTCAATGTCGCTCCAACCGGCCACTGTTCGCACGGAAGGCGTGACGCGCAGCTGCTGGCCATATACCGTAATGGGATTACCCTCCCTGACCTCAGTCATGAAGAATTGGACTTGCGTGAATAATTTTTTCAACGTAACTTCCAACTCAGCTGTGTTTGCCGTAATTTCTCCGGTCAAGTTTGAAATTTGCGCATAGTCATCGGGCGAGGTGCGGTTTTGGAAATCAACCTGCAGCCGGCCTAAAAGTCCTTTGCCACTGGCGCCCAGCTCGGTCAGCAGACGTGTGAGGTCAATGGGAGAAAGCCGGGTGCTGAAAGCACCGGTTGCGGCGGATTCGAGATGGTGGCCTTCGTCAATGATCAGGTAGCGGTAATCCGGCAGCACCCCGCCGCCAACAGACATATCGGCCAGCAGCAGCGCATGGTTCACGATGATGACATGTGAACGAGCCGCCTGTTCACGGACGGCAAAAAATGGGCATAGCCCCTTCTGTTTGAACTGGCACTGGTTGGGCCGGCAGCCTTCGCTTTCCGCACTCATTGTGGTCCAAATCGCTCTTTCGATTGGTCCATTCAGATTGATTTCATTGCGATCGCCGTTTCCCCCTTCATGAAGCCAGACAATTATTTTCCCAACCACACGAACTTCTTCGACGGACTCCAGCGGACGGCTGTGTTTCATCTCCAATTTTCTGGGACAAAGATAGTTCGCCCTGCCTTTTTGAATGGTAGCGCGCAGATCCGTATCAAGAATCTGCGCCAATTCCGGGATGTCTTTTTTGATCAATTGGTCCTGCAAGTTGATGGTGTTTGTCGAAATGATGACCCGTTCCCCGTTTTTCAGCGCCCAATGAAAAGCGGGGATCAGGTAGGCATAGGATTTTCCTGAACCGGTGCCTGCCTCAATGAACATGTGCTGCCCTTTGGAAAAAGCATTGCAAATGGATCTGAGCATTTCGATCTGCTGTGGGCGCTGTTCATAGTTTGGGAACCTTTTGGCGAAGGCGCCGCCATATTCCAAAATTGCGGCAATTTCATCTTCATCCAGCGCTTCGGGATTGTCGGCCGGTTTCAGCTCCGGCTGATTTCCGGAAAAATCGTTCGGGATTTTCGGGGAGGAAATTTTAAAACGCCCTGTTGCCGATTCACCGTTTTGAATGCGGACTTGGACGCGCTGACGGAAAAATTCCGTTCCGCTCCAACTTGTTCCGGAGGCGGTTTTTACCAGATCCATTAACAGTGGAAGTGGAAGTTCATCAGCTTTGTCGATCAAACGGTTATAGAGCTGATAGGTCGAGGTGCAATCCGCCAACGCGCGATGCTGATCCTGAACAATGATCCCCATCTGTTGCGCCAGCGAGGCCAGATTGTAACGGGAAGCGCGCGGGAGCAGGACTGACGCCAGTTCATAGGTATCGAAGACCGGATTTTTTACCAGGATACCGTAATTCTGGAGAAATCTCAGGTCGAAACCAATGTTGTGGCCGACAATGGTATCTCTGCCGATGAAATCAGCCAATTCAAAAATGACTTCGCCGATCTGGGGGGCGTTGCGGACCATATCGTTTGAAATACGGGTCAACTGGGTAATGTTTGCAGGAATCGGGCGGTTGGGATTGACGAGTGTCTGAAAGGTATCTTCAACCCTGGACCCGTTGAACCGCAGCGCGGCGATTTCGGTGATCGCATCATTTTCCGGGCTGAGTCCGGTAGTTTCAATATCGAGAGCAATCATTAATTTTTGGTTTTCCTTGTCTATATAAAACGGACCTGTCCCAATCGTTGTTGGGATGCGATCGCTGGACAATGCGAGATCCGGACAGGGAAAGGCGCTAAGCCAATTATGACATAAAAATCAGTTTTTACCAGCTTTTGCCGGGATCCACAGGATTTTGAATTCTGATCGAGATGTAAAAAAAGTTTTTCAACGATTGAAAATAACAAGCGTGCAACTGTTCAGTCTACTGCAGGCGTGCAATCTATTGGCTCAGTTTTTGACACCCGAATCGAAAAAGAACCGTTTTGATGTCCTTATCGAATATCGAGCACTTTATGAACCAGCGGGGTAATAGCTTGTTTCAGTTGATATTTCTCAATGCCGCTGACCTTGAGCGTCAGTACACGGTAGTCTTTTTCTTCCGCGTAATAGGTGGTGAAGGTGATAATGTTCCCGTTGAGTTCCCATATTTTCTGAAAAAGGGAAATAAATTTTCCCGGTGTGTCTTCCGCGACGACGGTTAATCGGATCCCCTGCGCGCGCGCGCCGGTTATCTCAAGAAAAATTCTGATTAATGAAGAGGCGGTAATGATTCCAACCACATAATTGCCACGCAGAACCGGCAGTGACTCGACATCATAATCCGAAATGATCCGGGCGGCTTCTTCGATGGGGGTGTTCTCTGTAACGGTCAGCGCCTGCGTTTCCATGACGTCTTCTATCAAAAGCGCCGGCTCATGGCTCTGTGACTGAGCAAGACTGCAAGTTTTTTCATCGATAACTTCTT
>CALCQT010000237.1 GCA_937894825.1 uncultured Anaerolineaceae bacterium | reverse complement strand
GCTCAGTGGAAGCCCCAGGCATAAAACTTCAACTCGTTTTACACCCGAATATTCGTCCGGAGCCGGTCACAGTAGATATGAGCAAAGGACAGATGCAATTCCCATCTGGCGGTGCCTATCGCTGTGAAATTTGTGGCGAATGCATCTCATCAAATGAGAACTTCATTTCTCACAACCATACCCAGGCAGTTCATTCTGGTAAGAAGCCAGGATATTCAAAATTGCCTTCCACCATCCCGTTTAATCGCATCCTTGAATTCTCCACAGACATGAAATAGAGGTCAAAATGCCTATCCATCCTTTAAACACAACCAATCACATCCGCTCAACCTATCTGCGTTACCTGAGTACGATTAAGCCATTTCAAGATGAATGGTATCGGCAGGCTTTCGCGGATGCAGTAAATGAGTCTGATTTGTTGGTTAAAGGCCCTATTCTTGAGATTGCTTTACCTTATGAAAAAGGACAAAGTATAAAAGACCTTGTGGAGGAAGGCGTCTTATCAAATAAATTTGCGGATCTGCAATCACCTGACTTGCCGTACACCCGTCCCATGTACGTTCACCAGGTTAGGGCTATTCGAAAAGCAGTGTTTGGGCGTAATTTAGTAGTGGCCACAGGTACCGGTTCGGGGAAAACAGAAACATTTTTAGTGCCGATTTTAAATTATCTTTTCCGAGAACAAGAGAATGGGACGTTGTCGCAACCAGGTGTCCGGGCAATGTTACTCTATCCCATGAATGCTCTGGCCAACGATCAAATGAAGAGATTGCGACGTTTATTGGAGAACTGCAAGGACATTACCTTTGGCAGATATATTGGGGAAACTGATAGATCAAACGATAGGGATGAGGCAATCAGGAATTTCCAAAAAGTTTATCCAAAGGAAAAGATTTTGGATAATGAACTTTTTAGTCGTAAAGAAATTCAAACCACTCCTCCCCATATTCTGTTGACGAATTATGCAATGCTGGAATACCTGCTGCTCCGGCCTTCTGATTCTACATTATTTGATGGAATCACCGGACAGCATTGGCATTTTATCGTTATGGATGAAGTCCACGTTTATGATGGCGCAAACGCGACCGAGATGGCTATGCTGCTGCGCCGGCTAGAAGACCGAATTGTGGGAGATCGTTTAGGTCGTTTACAGGCGATAGCAACCAGCGCTACTCTGGGTAAAGGTAAGCAAGATTACCCAACAGTTATTGATTTCGCAAATAATCTTTTCAACTTAGCTTTTGTCTGGGAAGAAAATAAGCCAGAGTATCAAGATATTGTCGAAGCGGAACGTGTGCCAGTAGAAAAAATATCAGCCAAACTTTGGGGAAAAGGAACGCCGGAGCTTTATCATGAGCTCGCTTTGCTATTAGATCATCGTCCCAGCGAAATCTCGGCTCAGATCCCTTACTTAAACTCTTTTGATAAGATCATTCAAAAATATGCATTGCCCGTTTTGCTTCAGGAAGTACGCGTAGAGGCCGCCAAGAATCCAGAAACAGCAATTCAGAAGTACCTATATTTAATTCTTCAGGGTGATCAGAATATTCAAACAATTCTATATGACCTGGAATCTGGAAAAACGATGGAGTTGAAGGTTTTAGCCAAGAAAGTATTTGGTGAAAAGCTGGATTCCATTCAGGCTTTGATCGACCTGATTGACTTGGCTGTATATGCCCGGGCAGATAACGATGGCCTCTCGTTATTACCTGCGCGTTATCACATTTTTGCACGAGCTCTTGAGGGAGCATTTATTTGTTTGAACGAAGCCGGCCATAAGCAATTACCTCCCGAAAAGCAACAGCGGCTGTTCCTGCGAAGGTATAAGTTTTGTCCTTACTGCCATAGCCGGGTTTTTGAGTTAGCAACATGCACACGCTGCGGTACACCTTACCTCATCGGCGAGGAAAAACCCGGTTTTCAACTCAGGGATGATAAAGCACTTGGCATTCAACACATCGCAAACCAAAATTACTTGACGCAGAACAGCGTTATGTATGATGCCCTTGCAGCACAAAAAACGAACTATTACACGATCGGTGCCGTGTTGAATGATCAAAATGAAGATGAGATCATTGCAGACCCAGAGGTTACCCCGGATGTCATAAATGAAAATATCGAATTAGAGCCTAAGTTGCTTTGCACCCATTGCGGTTTAATTCAATCCGAAGGAACTCGTCAGTGTAAATGCACGGAAGGGTCATTGGTTCGTGTTGAAAAAGTGGCATTGGGTCGGGCCCACACTTTAAGACGATGTGTTAGTTGTTCAACACGGCATAGCAAGGGCGTAGTATACCGGTTCCTCACAGGCCAAGATGCGCCTGTGAGTGTGCTGGCTGATGCTCTCTATCAACATATTCCACCTTCCCGGGCCGACAATTCAGACGAACTCCCTGGACAAGGTCGGAAAATGTTAAATTTTACCGACAGTCGACAAAACGCAGCCTTCTTTGCTCCCTACTTAGAAAGAGCGCATGAGAGAAATTTGCGCAGAAGGATGATTACTTTCACCCTGCAAAATGATCCTGATGCATGCAAAGGGATATTAACCCTTCGCGATTTGTTGGATCGATTGATATTCCGGACGAAAAAAGTAAATTTGTTCCCGAAAGAAACCGATGCCGAGTTGGAAAAGCATATGGCCATTTGGCTTATGCAGGAATTCTCCCCTCTCGACCGTCGAATAAGCCTTGAGGGATTAGGATTAATACATTTCGTACCAAAGCTCCCAAGTACATGGCAAGCGCCATCTTTCATGACTTCAGCGCCTTGGGGCTTTGATAACCAGCAATCCCTTAACTTGTGCAGGTTCTTACTGGATACGTTGCGCTTTCAGGGAGCCATCACCTTTTTACTGGATGAGAAAATTGACCTTTATAAACACGAAGCATTTGCACCTCGCCAAAGAGAATTCTCTATTCGCTTCAATAAAAGCGAGACAAAAGATGGGGTTTTTAGTTGGGTGCCAACTGCTTTCAGCAATTCGCGTAAAGATTTCCTCAGGCGGTTCCTTGGTAACCTGAATGAAATGACCGAGTTGCAAAAAGAACAAGCGGTTCAAGATCTTCTCACAAAGTTGTGGGACCACTTAACCGAAGCAGCTTCGCAATGGAATAAGGTCTTGGTCGTGCGAGATTTGGGTGGTAAGAAGGGAAATGCATACCGTATATCCCAGGATGGATGGCTTATCAAGCCTAATTTGAGCGAAGATTTATCAGGGTTGATGATCTGTGATGCTTGCCAAAATATCTGCAGAGAAATCATTGGCGATACATGTCCTACGTATGGATGTAAAGGCCATCTTAAACCACTATCGACGAAGTTAGGGCTATTAAAAGATAATCTGTATCGCGATCTTTATCTGAACAGTGATCCAATGGTGTTGACAGCACAAGAACATACTGCGCAGTGGACCTCTAAAGAAGCTGCAAATGTTCAAAACCAGTTTATCAATGGGGAAATTAATGTTCTTAGTTGTTCAACAACGTTCGAATTAGGGGTTGATGTCGGTGATTTACAAGCAGTTGTAATGCGGAATGTTCCACCAACGACAGCCAACTATATCCAACGTGCTGGCCGCGCTGGACGTAGAACAGGCTCAGCCGCTTTTGTCTTGACATTTGCTCAACGACGGTCTCATGACCTTAGTTATTACAACCAACCAGAAATGATGATCTCTGGAAAAATAAAACCGCCTGTAACTGTCTTGACGAATGAAAAGGTGATCCGGCGCCATTTGCACTCTGTTATCTTTGCAGCTTTTTTCCGATGGGCAAAACTAACACATGGAAGAACGTTCACAACAATAAACGAGTTTTTCTTTGCGGAAGGAGCTGTGGATGGGTTTACCTTATTAAGGGAGTTTATTTCTGCTCGACCAGATGAGTTACGAGAATCCTTAACGCGTATCATTCCATCGGTTGAATTACGGAAATCGATGGGGGTAGATGATTGGGCTTGGATCAATGAGTTAACAAACTCAAGTGACCCCAAAGCCCTTGATTTGGCAATAACAGATATCACGAATGAAGTAACTGAACTCGAAAAAATGCGAAAGGAAGCGAGAGAAAAAGATGATCCGAAAAGTGATGCTGAAGCAAGAAGATTGAGGGCAATTCTTGAGGAAATAAAATCTCGCGATTTGCTGGGATTTCTTGGCTCACGAAATGTTCTCCCAAAATATGGGTTCCCAACGGATGTCGTGCCATTAATGACCGATCACTTGGCGATAGAAGATGCCCGAAAAATTGAACTGGATCGGGATCTTCGTATGGCAATATCAGAATTTGCTCCGGGCAGTGAAGTTGTTGCAGGAAAACGTATTTGGCGTAGCCAAGGTTTACGTTTACTGCCAAATCGAAAGTGGGAGGAAATCCACTATGCTGTATGTGGCCAATGCAAGCGATTCCATTGGGGATACAGCGCCAGCGATGTTCCATCTGTATGCACGTGTGGTACTTCCCTTACAGAAAGTCGAAACACGGACCTGAAGGGAAAGTTCATTATTCCTCAACAAGGTTTTGTTGCTGCTAACGAGACCACCTCGCCAGGTGAGAATCCTCCTCAACGAACATACGCAAGCAGGATCTATTTTACAGAATACAGATCCCCACAAACAAAAGCAGTGGAGGAAAGAGATTTGGAGCCCGACCCCGGTCTGGCGAATTCTCAGGTTAGGATATACAAAGCGATATCACCTCATGGGTGGATGGCTTTAGTGAATGATGGATATGGAAGAGGATTTGATGTTTGTGAATCTTGTGGGTGGGCCCAAGTTGTAGATTTTTCACAAAACGCTCAAAAGCGCTTTGGAAAACACAAAAATCCCTTCACACAAAAGGATTGTTCGGGTAAAACACATACGTATCATTTAGGGCATCGTTATATGACGAATGTTTTAGAGCTCAAGTTTGAAGGTATCAGGTTTGAGCAAGCTCCGATGCTTTCTACTCTTTATGCAATCCTAGACGGTGCGAGTGAGGAATTGGGAATACGCAGAGATGACATTGATGGAACGTTGTTTTATAGAGATTTTCACCAATCTCCCCACCTCATATTGTTTGATACCGTGCCTGGCGGTGCAGGGCATGTGGATAGAATTAGTAAAAATCTCAAGAAAGTATTTGAAGCAGCCCTGATAAAAGTTAAGAATTGCGAATGCGGTAAAGACACGAGTTGTTATAATTGCCTTCGCAATTACCGCAATCAGTTCTTTCATGATGTATTACAGCGCGGGATGGCAATCGACATTCTCGAAGAGGTCTTAAGATAATCGTGCAGAATTTGACGGAAACAAAACAAAAATACCTGGTTGGTTTTGACCGTTTTATTGATTTAGAATGGGCTGAGTTTGCTTTGGATCTGGCGACACAACAATCGATGATAAAACAAGATAAGGTTATAGAATTGAAAACTTATCTTTCCAATTTCATTGATGGAAACGACGCCATTCGGAAAACAGCAAATGTTTTAACCCGTTTATGGCTTGACACAAATATGGTTTCGTCAGAACTAAGGGAGGAAGCTCTTCGGATCCATAAAAAAGGGAACGAGTCAGAAAAAGTGGTTCTCCATTGGGGCATGAGTTTAGCCGTGTTCCCTTTGTTCAAAGACACTGCAATACAGGTGGGTAGATTATGTAGCATTCAAGGTTTATTTCATAGAAAGGAAATTCATACTCGTTTATTGGAGAACTATGGCAATTTAGGAACCTTGCCGCGCTCTGTTGATCGTATACTGCAAAGTATGGAGAACTGGGAAACGTTAGAAAAAACTAATACGAGGGTTTACGCGAAGAATTGTATTAGGATCACAAGTCCAGAAATTGAACAATGGCTAATTGAGGTAGCTATAAATTCATCTACACATCGGAGAATATTGTTCAACGATTTGTTTTGTCTTCCAGAATTATTTCCATATAAATTAAACGGAGAAATTCGCGGCTTAATTTCCAAGTCAAAATATATACGCTTAGAACGAGATGGCAATAATTTGGAATACCTATCGGCCAATTGAGGGATAAGACTCGAAGCCCATTGGTTTTTATCTTACTCAACAGATTTCTAGTACCCTTCTACTGTCTTGCGGGTCGTGTACCACTATACTCGCCTGTGTTCGGTTGCCTTGATTTTTCCGGACTGGGGCCGGCGTCACGGGCTGGTCTGAAAGCGCTGGCGATGGCTGAGTACAGTCATGACGGGGTTCTGACAGCCAAAGGGCGCCTTTTGTCTCATGAAATCAGCCGGGCGGGGATGGAGGCATTGCCTTTCCCCATTCAATATCCGGCGTCCATCGATAACCTTCCGGAATATCAGGAGTTTTGCCGAATGTAGGCGGTAATTAAAGGCAAGCCGGATTTTCTTATTGGGAAGCCTGTTACCATACAAACTTTATTTACCAGGGGTTGAAATAATGAGCGATTTTGGTATTTTGCGCGGCGTGGGTGTCGGACCGGGTGATCCCCAGTTGATGACTTTCAAAGCTGCCGGCATTTTGCGGGAGAGCAGGATTGTCGCTTATGTGATGGATGAAGGGGGCGAAAGCTATGCCCGGCGAATTGCGGCGGCGCATTTTCCGCCTTCGGTACGCGAACTTCCGCTGCGTTTCTCGATGTCATGTGATCGTGAGGAGCGCCTGGCTGCCCGCGCGCAGGTATCGCGGCAGGTGCTGGCTTTTCTCTCTGCCGGAGCGGATGGGACTTTTATTACCGAAGGGGATCCGCTGCTTTACAGCACCTTTCAACATTTGCTTGACGCGCTTCCACAAGACACGCCGGTGGAGATCTGCCCGGGCGTCAGTTCATTGACAGCCAGCCCGGCGGAGGCCCGCTTTTCTCTGGTAACGGAGGAGGAGCGAATGGTGGTGGCGACGCTCAACCCGGAATCCCTCCGACGCATCCCCGAATGGCTGGACACGTTTGAGGTCATTGTGTTGTTCAAAGCGCATCGTCAAACGGCAGCGCTGCTGACGGCAATGGAAAATGCGCACCATCGCGGAAAGGCTCTGCTGGTTCAACGGGCATCACTGGCAGGGCAAGCCAGTGTGACGGATCTGGCTGCATGGGACGGCTCAGCGTTGCCCTATTTTACGACGGCTCTGATTCGTTCAAAATAATGAAATTCCTGTTAACAAGATTGTCGTTTAGCCACCATTTCTTCAAAATTTCATTCCCAATATGTTTAAGGAATAATTTCTGCCACTATTTTGACTGGTGGTTGTATATTTTCTATATCTGGTGTCACAGTGTTCTATTCTTCCGAACCGTTTTATCTGAAAGATGTGTTTATTTTCAGATTGTTCTTGAAAAGAGTATAATATCCATACGTTAATCTTGGTTTTTGAGCAGAATAGGGTCTTAAAATAGTAGTTCTTCTTTAAAAGTATTGAATTTATGTTTGAAATGGTATTGTATAACCGAATTTTGACAAAAGTATAACCTCTTGCTAAATATTGGAGTGATGAATGGTTGTTCCTGCTCAACCGAAGATTTATCATATCGTTGACATTAACCGATTAAGTTCGATCATTCATGATAATTACCTTTGGTGTGATTCAAAAATAAGGACAGGTTCTTATCTTGGATCTACGATCGGAATGGATAAAATTAAACAACGTCGTCTTCATCTGAAATTAGCATGCTACCCGGATTTACACGTAGGAGACTGTGTACCCTTTTATTTTTGTCCCCGATCGGTGATGCTATACCTCATTAGTCAAAAAAATCATCCGGATTTGCAATATCGAGAAGGGGCAGAATCCATCATACATTTGGAAGCAGATCTTCATCGAGCAGTAGATTGGGCTGAAAAAAATGACTGCCGCTGGGCATTTACTTTATCCAATGCCGGATCGAATTATTTCGAAGACCGGCGTGACTTAAAGCAATTAGATGATTTAAACTGGGATGCAATACATGCTGATCGCTGGGGCGGCGCCGGTATTGATCCGGAATTTAAAGAAGGAAAACAAGCTGAATTTCTTATGGAGCATAAGTTTCCATGGGATTTGTTCGAGATGATAGGCGTTCCTTCTCAAAGAATATATCGGCAGGTTCTCAATGTGTTGCCATTAGAAGGGCATCGGCCGGAAGTAAGAGTTAGACAAGACTGGTATTATTGAATTGGAGATCGAAATGATTCAATATAAACGTGGTGATATTTTGCAGGATCACTCTGAAGCGCTAGTGAACACGGTGAATTGTGTCGGTGTAATGGGACGTGGAGTTGCACTTCAATTTAAAAATGCGTTTCCTGATAATTTCCAGGCTTATTATGCTGCCTGTAAACAGAACGAGGTACAACCGGGCCGAATGTTTGTTTTTGATACAAAAAAACTCATCAATCCGCGATATATTATTAATTTCCCTACAAAGCGGCATTGGCGGGGAAAAAGCCGGATAGAAGACATTGAAGCCGGATTGCAATCGCTGGTTGACACGATTCAGCAGCTTTCTATTAAATCAATCGCTATCCCTCCTTTGGGCAGTGGTTTAGGCGGGCTTGATTGGGATGATGTGAAATTACGCATAGAAACTTCATTATCTCCGCTTGTTGATGTAAATATTTCGGTTTATTTGCCCCAGGGAGCGCCTGAACCTGGGAAAATGTCCCATCTAAAGGAAATCCCAACGATGACGCCAGGGCGGGCCGCACTGATCGGATTAATGGATCGTTATTTGTTGGCACTTTTGGATCCGTTTGTCTCTTTATTGGAAGTCCATAAACTTATGTATTTATTGCAGGAAGCAGGCGAGCCATTAAACCTTCGATTTCGGAAGGGACCCTATGGACCCTACGCGGAAAACCTTCGCCATGTCTTGAACGCTGTCGAAGGCCATTTTATTTCTGGTTATGCGGATGGTGGAGATTCGCCAAATAAAATGCTTGAATTAATTCCAGGAGCGGTTGCTGAAGCATTTATTTTCCTTCAACAGCATCCAGAAACGCTGGGTCGCTTCGATGAGGTATCAAAAATAGTTGAAGGTTTTGAATCTGCCTTTGGTTTAGAACTGCTTTCTACGGTTTATTGGGTCATGAAGAATGAACCGGTAAACTCTTTGACGGGTGTTATTAACTATACATATGCCTGGAATAAACACAAACGCCAATTCACACAGCGACAAATTGCGATCGCCGCAGATGTAGTAGAAAGTAAAGGTTGGCTTGGGAAAACGGAAATTGAAGCCTCCGTATGAACGAAACCTTGTAATGCTGACAAAATAGCGTTTTTTCTTATTTGAAGGGGTTACTCCTTCTTATTGAAGATATTTCAAAATAAATTCAGAAATTTGGAAGGGAATATCCAGGTCTGTCAAAAATGTCGTCAGGTAGAAGATCAGAGCGCCAATGATCGGGGCTATGATCAGGAAAGCGAGCCATGAGGCCAGCTGCCATTTGAGGCGTAACAGAAGCATGGATCCGAACGACATTTTCAAATCAATGACTTTTGTTTGATCGTAAGACCTGCGCGGCGACTGGTATTGTGTATAAAGGATATGCAGGATTTTTTCCAGATGTTCATTTTGTTTCTGAATCAATTGATTGGTTCGGTTTCGTTCGTCTGTTGCGTAAAACCCTGATTGATCACTGATCGGAAAGTCCTGTTGTTCCATGCGCTGAGCTCCTGTTCGATTGGCTGATCAGTATAATGATTCGGTCTGTTTACAATATTATGCTCTCCCGGCAGGAAAATTGCTGCCAATTTATTGTACTATGTTACCCTTGTTGTTGACACTGTCATTGATAGGACGACTGGAACAATAGTAGATTCATACTACATCATTAGACTCAAACAAGGGAGAATGCTGCTATGAACCCATCCCAACCCATTGGATTCGGAATTATTGGTCTTGGCATGATTGCGGAGTTCCATGTGAAAGCCATCGAAAATATCCCCGGCGCAAAATTCGTCGGCGGTTATAACCGGACGTTCGAAAAGGCAAAAGCTTTTTGTGCTGCGTGTGGCGGGACCCCATTCGCGACCGCCGAAGATCTGTTCGCGGACCCCGCGATCGATATCGTTGTGATTGCCACTCCCTCCGGAATGCATCTTGATTATGCTGTGCAGGCAGCCGAAGCCGGGAAGCATATTATTGTTGAAAAACCTTTGGAAGTCACAACAGCCCGTTGTGACCGGATCCTTTCGGCGGCCGCGAAAAATATCGTTCGGGTTTGCACAATCTTCCCTTCTCGTTTTCATGCTTCCTCTCAATTGATTAAGCGGGTTATCGAACAGGGACGGTTGGGGAGGATCGTTTTGGCGGACGCACAGATCAAATGGTACCGCAGTCAGGCCTATTATGATTCCGGCGCCTGGCGGGGAACATGGGAATATGACGGCGGCGGCGCACTGATGAATCAGGGCATCCACGCCATTGACTTGCTGCAGTGGTTCATGGGTGACGTCACCGAAGTCTCGGGCTATACCGCTACGCTGGCGCATGAACGGATTGAGGTGGAGGATACGGCGGTGGCCACGCTGAAATTCGCCAATGGCGCGCTGGGCGTGATTGAGGGGACGACAGGCGCTTATCCAGGATTCCTGAAACGGCTGGAAATCTGCGGGTCGAAAGGCAGTGTCGTGATGGAAGAAGAAAGTATCACCCATTGGCAGTTTGCGGAAGAACTGCCGGAGGATCAGGAGATCCGCGACCGGCTGCTGCATAATACGCAGACCGGCGGTGGCTCAGCGGATCCAAGAGCGATCAGTTTCGAAGGGCACCGCTTGCAGTTCAGCGCCTTTATCGATTCGCTGCGAGATGGGACGCCTTTTGGACTGGAAGGTGCGGAAGGGCGCAAATCGGTGGCGATCATTGAGGGGGTATACCGGAGTGCAAATGAAGGCAGACCGGTGAAGCCGATGTAAGGTATCGTGAAGCCGGCGGATCAGCTCTCGGCGATAATTTCTTCGGAAGTATTCGATGAATAGGATGAAAACAGATTCTTTCCAGAAAAGGATCTGTTTTTTTTACTTAATGACAAAAAACTGAATCCAATATCGAGACTATTATTAACACAATGTTATGATACCGCGAGATTTGTTTCTGTTTAATAACCCCGTCCAAGTGCTATATTGACAAATATCACAGATTATTAAGAAGAATTACACGAAATAGAACGGCAGTTATTAACTATAATGTTAATAATTAGCAAAAGATCTGCAATGCGAAAAAAGCAATTTTCATCTATCCACATTGAAATACCCGTATTGGCGGTACAGGTTTTATGAAAAATCATTACAAATAAGATAGAGGAAGGAAAAAAATATGTTTCGAAGAATATCGCTATATCTGTTGTTGGTTGTTTGTCTTCT
>CALCQT010000236.1 GCA_937894825.1 uncultured Anaerolineaceae bacterium | reverse complement strand
CGCGGCAGCCAGGCCAGGTCCAGCACCACCGGGACGAGGCCCAGAATCACTTTGCCGAAAAAATAGGCAAACAGGACCGCCTCCAGTCCCTGTCCGGTTTTTGCGGCCAGCAGCACCAACAGCGCCACGACCACATTCTGAATCAGGCTGACCAGCGCAATAGCACGGTAACGGTTGATGATCCGCATCACGCCGTTCGCGGTCTCCATGGCAAAACTGGTCAAAATCGTCAGACCGAAAAACAGGATGTAACCCTTCAGGGAAGGATCGTCCAGGAAAATCTGTGAGCCAATTTCCGCCGTCAGCACCAGAAAAAGAAACGCGAACAAAGACGTGCCGGTTTCAATCAGCGCCGCGAATTTGATCAACGCGCCGGTTTTTTCCAGGTCGCGCTCTGAATAAGCCTCGCTGACAAAACGGATCACCATTTCATTCATGCGAAACGAAAAGAATTTATTCACATTGGTGACATAACTGGTAATGATCCCCAAAACGCCATAATTATACACACCCAGCAGCCGGGTGATATAAATGGTCAGGAACACACTGATCAGATTGCTGGCAATCAAATAGGCTGAATTAACGACCACCCTTTTTAAAACGTGGTCATTAAACCAGCCGGCAATATTTTGTGTAAGCCTGCTCATTTACAAACGGATATCCGACAACCAGCCGCGTTCCCGGCGATACCAGTCGACGGTTCGTTCCAGCCCTTCCGATAATTCGACCGCCGGGTTCCAGGCGAAAAGGGCGCGGGCTTTGGAAATGTCCGCCAGATTGGTCAGCATATCCGCCTTGAAGATTGGACGATAATGGATGGACGCTTTGCTGCCGATAATGGCTTCCAGTTTTTGGATCAGTGCATTGATCGAAATCACCTCATGCCCGCCCAAATTCACAATTTCGTAACCCACATCTTTCAACGCCAGGATCGTCCCGCGCGCGATATCGTCGATATAGGTAAAGCCGCGCGTCTGTTCGCCATCCCCATTGACCTGCAGCTCCTGCCCTTCGGCGATCCATTTAATGAAGCGGAACATGGCCATATCCGGCCTGCCCGCCGGACCATAGACGGTGAAAAAACGCAAAATCGACACATCGATCCCATAGAGATAATGATAGGCATAACTCATGGTTTCGGCGCCTTTTTTACTGACGGCATAAGGCTGCAGCGGATGATTGGTATCCGCCGTTTCCGGCGTCGGCTGAGGCGCGTTCTCGCCATAAATACTGGATGTAGAAGCCTGGATGAACTTATGGACCTGATGGCTGCGGCACTGCTCCAACAGATTCAGACAGCCGGTGGTGTTCGTCTCCAGAAAAACCCACGGATTTTCGACACTGAAGCGAACACCGGGTACGCCGGCAATGTTGATGACAGCGTCGAATGGATGCGCTTCGAACAACTGATCCAACAGGCTTCGATCCGTAATGTCGCCGCGAACAAATTCAAAACCTGTCTTATCCTGCAATCCCTTCAGCCGATACTCCTTCAGCCGTGGATCGTAGCCGGAATTCATATTATCAATCCCAACCACCGCTACGCCGTCCTGCAGCAGCAATTCACTGATTTTCGAGCCGATAAATCCGGCTGCGCCCGTTACCAGAATTCGTTTCATAAATTTAAAGTTTGATCACCTTTGGATTATTTTTGCCCAACATCCCCATCCCATTCCGGGTGTCGACAATTAAATTGGCCTTTTCATTAATCTTTTCATAATCATAACAGGAATGGTTGGTAATGATCACCGTGCAGTCCGCTTCTTCCATCGCCGCATACAGCGCCTCGGATGAGAGACTGTCCATCCGCAGTTCATCAATCTCAATCGAAGGCACGTACGGGTCGTGATAGCGGACTTCGGCCTTTTGTTCGCGCAGAAGATGAATGACGTCCAGCGCCGGACTCTCCCGCACATCGTCCACATCCTTCTTATAGGCGGCGCCCAGCACTACAATTTTCGACCCGTTCAGGCATTTTTGATGCAGGTTCAAGGCATCCTGCACCTTCCTGACCGCGTAGCGCGGCATGCTCGTATTGATTTCCGAAGCCAGATCAATGAAGCGGGCATTATACTGGACCGTTTTCATTTTCCAGGACAGGTAGAGCGGGTCAATTGGAATGCAATGACCGCCCAGCCCCGGACCGGGAACGAACTTCATAAAGCCAAACGGTTTGGTCGCCGCCGCGTCAATGACCTCCCAAACGTCGATATTCAGCCGGTCGCACATGATCGCCAGTTCATTCACCAGTCCGATGTTGATCATGCGGAAGGTGTTCTCCAGCAATTTGGACATCTCGGCCACCTCCGGGGAACTGACCGGAACAACCGTATCGAGCGCTTTGCCATACCAGTACGAAACAACCTCGGTACATTGCTCGGTCATGCCGCCGACAATCTTCGGCGTGTTTTTGGTGGTCCAATCTTTGCGGCCGGGATCGATCCGCTCCGGCGAAAAGACCAGGAAAAAGTCCTCGCCAACCACCAGGTCATGTCCTTCCATGACCTTCGGCAGGACCATCTCCCGGGTTGTGCCGGGGTAGGTGCTGGACTCAAAGACAATGGCCATGCCCGGGTGCAGATGGGGCGCCAGTTGTTCTGAGGCGGAGCTGATGAACGAGAGATCGGGATCGCCCGTTTTCCGCAGCGGCGTCGGAACACAAATACTGACCAGGTCGATCGTCTCCAGTACTGTGAAATCAGCCGTTGCTTTGAGACGGCCTGCCGCCACCAGGTTTTTGACCTGTTCCGTGTTAATATCCGGGACATAACTCTCCCCGCGGTTGACCGCGTCTACTTTGCCCTGGTTCAGGTCAATCCCCGTGACCGTGAACCCCGCCTCCGCAAACACAACCGCCAGCGGCAGCCCGACATAGCCCAAGCCAATGACAGCCATCTCGGCCTCATCGCGATCAATCTTTCTTTTCAGCACATCAACGGCATTTTTCATTTTTATCCTTTGGTATAAACAGTGCTGCCTTCAATAATAGTACGTTGAACCTGATAATTATCGTCGATCAGAACCAAATCCGCCAGTTTGCCCTTCTCTATGCTACCGGTCTCGTGTGCAATCCCCAATCCGACCGCTGCGTTCAGACTGCTGCAGCGCCAGGTTTCATCCAGCGACGCGCCTGTATTGACAGTAAAATTTTTCAGCGCCCGGTTCATGCTGAGCGCGCTGCCGGCCAGGTTCCCGCTGCTCAGCCGCAGATTGGTGCCGTGTTCACTGACGAATACGCTTTCCTTGTCCGTAAACGGATACTCGCCATCCGGCAGCCCGGAGGGGCGGATGGTGTCGGGGATCAAAATGATCCTTTCATTGCCTTTCGCCAGCCAGGCCAGCTTTTGCGCACCTGGATGCGAATGGACATTGTCACAGATCAGTTCACAGGAATACTCCGGAATGGTCAGCGCACCGCCGATGGTGCTTGGTTCACGATGAGAAAAGGCGCCCATGCCATTGAACAGGTGCGTGATCTGCGAGTATCCGTAATCGACCGCTCGCAGTAACTGATCATAGCTCGCGTTGGTGTGCCCGGCCGAAACGGTGATGCCCTCAGCGGCAAAAATCTGTGCCGCAGCCAGGTTTTCCTCGTATTCCGGCGCCATGGCGATCAGCCGGATGATGCCCGATTTGAGATATTCGGCGATTTCGTCTTTCTGCGCCCGGCGGATATAGTCCGGGTCCTGCGCCCCGGCTTTGACCGGGTTGAAGTAAGGACCTTCCAGATGGATGCCCAGAATTTTCGCACCACCCTCCCGAACGCCAACCATGGGAGCCGTGCCCTCAATGGCATGCAGGATGTTTTCTTTGGAGTCGGTCAGCGTGGTGGGAAGAAAGGCGGTCACGCCGTGTTCCGCGTTGCGTTTGGCCATGGCCCGCAGCCGTTCCGGGTCGCCGTCCATGGTGCAGAAGCCGAGGCTGCCGTGGGTGTGGATGTCGATGAATCCGGGCAGCAACCGGCTGCCGCCGCCGTCAATGACTTCGGCACAATTTGCTTCGATTTCAGCGGAGGGCTGACCATGTTGGATACTGAGTATCTTTTTATCCGCGATCAATAACCAGCCTGAAAAAGCCGCGGAAAGCGGACTGTAGATGGTGACATTTTTTATCAGTGTTTTTTTCATGGGTAAAATCCTTCTCTTTGTCTATTCGCACATTCGCTGCGAGATAAGTTTATAGATGCAAGGATTGTTGATCGTGAAGCATGTCAACAGAATCCTTCGTTCTATTTTACTTCAAAGCGGGATGGCTGAAAAATAACGGCAATCAATCGCCGGCTGCCGCAGGGAAAAACCCGAGATTCCCGGCTATTTTCGCAGAGGGGCGGATTTTCTTTTCCATTTAAGCAGAATCAACTATAATAGAGGAACTGCGGGCCTATAGCTCAGCGGCAGAGCAGGGGGCTCATAACCTCTTGGTCGCAGGTTCGAATCCTGCTGGGCCCACTTCCAATCCACAAAGCCGGTTCAAATAGCATCCTTCAGAATTATTGTCCCACAAAATGGGCCATAGAGTTTTGAATTATGAAACGATGATCGAATCATTCGGGCTGACCCAAATGTACCAGTTTCTATTGCTTTATAGCTATAGGGGGAAATTTATGGATATATAGATGAAGCCGTCTCTAAAGAAAGAGAAATTGGAATTGAAAAAGCAATTGCGGCTTTGCGTGAAGCCGAAGTTGAAGAAGAGAAAATCATTGACCTTCTGCAAAAATATTGGGATTTACGCCTTAGCGAAGCAAGGAACTTTTGTGGCAGAAAAGATATACTAAGTCGGATTTGATTTGCTCGAAGGAAAATCTTCGGTAGTTGGTGTAATCTTTATCTTAAACGCGTTGTTCCCAAATTGGATAATGAAGTATTTCTTTTGATTTACACTTTATATGAAAAGAACCTTTTATAATTAAGGTCCGATGTCTTGCGGTAAATGCGAGAGGGTAAAGTAATGAATCGCGATGATATGATGATATATGCCAATCGAGTCAATGTTTCTGTAAACGATTATGAAGCGGTAAAAGAGAATACGATGATTACAAATATAAAAAAAATAATTCAAAACGGTTTTAAAGACATAAAACCGGTTACTCGTGTTTATTTGAAGCGGGAAGAAGGCTCTTTTAATATCACTGTCTTTACGAATAACAAGAAATATGATCCAAATCTTGTCGAAGACATCAATAAAGTCGAATTTGAAATAATGGATGTGTATCCAAAAATTTATTTCGATTTTACCAATAAAATTGATCACCGACAGGATTCTTTCAAACCGAATTATGTTTCCATATCAGGACCAAATAAACCCTCTTTTGGATATTTCAGACAAAATTAATGATTTTTTGGGGAGAACGGCCATAAACAAAACATCCTAGCCAAATTACTTGACTTTCCTAAAACGCCCTCCCCGTTGTAAAAACAACGAAACATTCCACACAATCCGTATATCATAATTCTCGGAATCATAAACGGCTCGCTCCGGCAGTTTCCCTGCTGAGTGGGCTTGAATCAAAGTTCAGAGATCATGAGAGAGGATTGGAAAAATGGAAAAAATGAAAAAAGAAGAAGAATATGCGATTGCGGTGAGAAACGCACTATTAAA
>CALCQT010000235.1 GCA_937894825.1 uncultured Anaerolineaceae bacterium | reverse complement strand
CTTATTGACAAATTTTTGCTTTGCTACATAAGTATCTTGATTATTGTCCCATTGTCTCATAAGATGAAAAAAATAAGAAGAAATTATTGTCCTGTTGAGTAAATAATTTCATATTTCAAAATCCTCTATTATTGATCACAGATATCGTTCCGCCGGAAAAATCGATTATACTGAACGATGATTTCACCTTCTGACTGTGAGCGGACGATGCGGCTTGTATCCATTGTGATCCCAATGTATAACGAACAGGAAGCGATCCCGGACTTTTATTCCCGGTTGATTGCGAATCTTAACGCTTTGGATTATCGTTTTGAATTCTGGTTTGTGAACGATGGTTCGAAAGACGGCACGCAGGAGATTTTGGAGTCTCTTCACGCGGCGGATGATCGGGTGCGGGTACTGCAGCTCAGCCGGAACTTTGGCCATCAGGCTGCTTTGAGCGCCGGATTGGCAGAAGCCCGGGGTGAGCTCATTATCTCGATGGACGGAGACGGGCAGCACCCGGCCGAGATGATTCCCGAAATGTTGCGCATGGCCGAAGCCGGATATGATATTGTGCTGACTCAACGGTTGCCGGATCAAACGGAAAACCTGTTTAAACGAAGCACCTCCCGGATTTTTTACGGGCTGATCAACAAAATCGGCGACACACAGACACTGCCCGGCGGGGCGGATTTCCGTCTGCTCACCCGGCAGGTGCTGGACAATTTGCTGGCGATGCCTGAATATCATCGGTTTTTGCGCGGGATGGTGGCCTGGCTGGGATTCAAATCCGTTATCCTGCCATTCAGTCCGCCGCCACGGATTGCCGGCGCGTCCAAGTACTCACTTAAGAAGATGTTCCGTCTGGCCTCTGACGCGATTTTTTCATTTTCCATGCTCCCGCTCTATATCGGACTGTCGGCCGGTCTCTTTTTTCTGGTTCTGGCGGTAATTGAGGCGGTTTATGTCCTCAGCTTCTGGGTCCGCGGCGATGTCTCGACGCTCGAGCCGGGCTGGAGTTCCCTGATGTTTATGTTGCTGATTATCGGCGCGGTCCTGATGATCATATTGGGGTTTATCGGCGTTTATGTCGGCTATATTTTTCAGGAAGTAAAACACAGACCGAATTATGTGATTTGGAAGAAAAACGGTCCGTCAAATCAGAGTGACTCGAAAGGGGACAGTTTATGAAATTTTTAATAACCGGAGGCGCGGGATACATCGGTTCAACGGTTGTATCCGCACTGGAAGATGCCGGGCACACGCCCGTGATTTTGGATTCATTAGTAACCGGGCGGGTTGAATTTACTTGCGGAAAAATATTCTATCAGGGCGACATCGCCGATCCGGTTCTATTGAAACAAATTTTTTCTGAACATCCGGATATTCATGCTGTTTTACATTGTGCTGCGCTGATCGTGGTTCCGGAATCCGTAGAGATGCCCTATGAGTATTATCGCGAAAACGTGGCAAAGTCGAACGAAATGTTCCATATTTTGAATGAACTGGGCTGCAAACGGATCGTTTTCAGTTCTTCCGCGGCGATTTATGATAATGTAGAGAATTTTATGGTCACGGAATCCGCCCCGCTGGCTCCGGGCAGTCCGTATGCCCGCACCAAATTCATCATGGAAATGGTGCTGCAGGATACCTGCAAGGCTTATGGCATGAAAGGGATCGCGCTGCGCTATTTCAATCCGATCGGCACGGATCCAAAATACCGCTCCGGGATCCATGTCAAAAATCCTTCGCATGTGCTGGGAAAATTGGTGGATACGGCGCTGGGAAAACAGGAAGCTTTTACGATCACCGGCGTGAATTGGCCGACGCGCGACGGGTCTGGAATCCGGGATTATATCCATGTTTGGGATCTGGCGGCTGCGCATGTGAAAGCGTTGACTGAATTTGACCAGGTGTTTGAGCGCGCTGATAACCCCGAGGACAATTATCTGGTGATCAATTTGGGCTCCGGAAAAGGGGTGACCGTGTTTGAGCTTGTCGAGGCTTTTGAACGGGTTTTCGGGCAGAAGATCAAAACACAGGTGGCTGATCCGAGACCGGGCGATGTGGCTGGCGCTTATGCCAATGGGGACCGGGCCAAAGCGTTGCTGAATTGGCAAGCCAATCTCAGCATTGATGAAGGGATCCGTTCGGCGCTTGAGTGGGGAAAAATCCGCGGCAAGATTCTGCCGTATCCCTGATAATTGAAATTCAGGTCAATGTTGTACGGGTGTCAAAAGTACGGTTCGGAGCATACGCATTGGGGAAAGAAAATCCTTTTACGTGAGCGCTGTGTAGGGACAGCGTATTACGCTGTCCGGTTCGCGGAACGCGAACGATCGTGTCATTTGCAATATTGAACCTTGCCGTTCTAAACATTGCCGCGCGCAGCGCGCATGATTGTACCTTCGGCATAACAAGAGCTCATCGCGAAGCACCTTGGCGGGGATGTGCTTCCCTACTGGGCGCATCATTTAATACTTATGATATCCTAATCAATGTTGATCAGCGTGATGAAAAAAACAAAAGACTGTACGGTAATAAGTGTGAGGGTGGCCAAAAAGGTCACTCTTTTTTTATTTAAACTTTATGCTTATCCGGTCTGCGGCCGGTTTACAAAGTCGCGATTGCAAAATATCATATAATTAGCATAAAGGAGGTGATTTGTTTGGTTTACTCCATTGATGAAATAAAAAGAAGGATTATACCGGTGGCCAGGAAATATAGTCTACGGGCAGTCTATCTTTTTGGTTCCTACGCACGGAATGAAGCCACCGAAGATAGCGACGTGGATATTCTGGTTGACCGGGCAAATTCGAGTATTAAGAGTCTGTTCGATATGGGTGGTTTATACAATGATCTGCGCGAAAGTGTCGGCAAGGAAGTGGATTTAGTGACCACACAAACGCTGGAACAGGAAAGCACGAAAGAACGGACCCCATGGTTTGTTGAGAATCTGCGTGCAGAAATGATAAAGATTTATGAATAGCGGAGATCGGCAGCGAATTCTGCACATTCAAACTTATTGTCAGGACATTGCCAGCTTTGTTGACAGATATGGGGATAGCTTTGATTTGTTCAAACAGGATAGAGCCTTTTTCAACGCAGTCTCTATGTGCTATTATAAATCGGAGAACTCGCAAATGGTCTTTCATCAGAGTTTCGCGAAGCAACACAAAATAAAATTCAATGGGATGTGATTCGGGGAATGCGAAACTGGTTGGCCCATGCGTATGCGGAGATGGATGAGATGATCGTATGGGAAACAGTAACGAACGACATACCGGATTTGCTGAAGTTCTGTCAAAAAATCCTTTCTGAGGACAAAGATAGCAATACAACAATTTCAGTATAGAAATTACCTGTAATTTCCGCAAAATAGCGCGGGAATACCATATTGATTCGTCTTGTTGGGTCAGTTGCAATCGATCTTATAAACCTCGATGCTCTCTTCTTTCCGTAACGCCAGGTACGAACCATCCGCGGACCAGAGCGATTGGAGGATATCCCCTCCCCTGAGCGGTAGTTCGAATTGGCTCTTGTCCTGCGTGTTCAGAATCCATGCTTTGTCTTGTGTATCGGTATAAAAGACATACTTCTCGTCAGGGGACCAGTTCGGTTGGCTCATGGCCGGATATACCCGATCATCATATTCGATCACATGCTGCGGAAATTCGCGCCCCGTATGCCCTTTTTTTCGAACTTCTTCTTCCTCGGTCAACAAATTGGATATCCTGTCCGCGACCAGGATTTTTTCACAATCAACGCCGCAACTGGTGGAGACTCTCAATCGTTCGTTATCAATCCAGTCAATAACGGATTTGGAACTGCTGTAGGCGTCTGTTTCGGCGGCGGTTCCGGGAAAAAGATCGACGGTTGTTTTCAATCCGGAAGCAAGATCCGCAACCATGATGGTATAGATATTATCCGATGGCCGGAACGCGACAAAAGCGAGTTCTTTTGAGTCCGGGCTGAAGGCGAAATCACCGAAGACCTTGAGTCCGGTGGTCGCCATCTCGGCCGGTTCCATCTCATTTTCGGAAAAGTCCCACACAACCGCATCACCGGAAAACCAGCCCCAATAACGGCCTTCGGGAGCGACATAAGCGAAAATATTCGCGGCGCTTGCCCAGGTGAAGATTCCGCCATCCTCAGCGTCGTCAAAAGTGGAGATACTGGCGGAGGAGGCCACGAGACAGGAATCATCTTCCAACACTGCGTTTCCCTTGAGATCAAGCGTCGGCTGGACGACTGTCGGCGTGATCATCGCGGTTAAGGTGGCGCTTTGCGGATCAATTGGTTGCAGTTGCGCCATCAGCGTGCTGCAGCCTGTCAGTACGGAAAGCAGCAGGAGCATGGAAAAGATGCTGATCGAATGAATTTTAGGCAACCTTTTCGTGGAAAACGGAGCTTCCCGGTCCGGGGTTTTCCCGTTTCGAGATTCTGACAGGCCGGCGTTGCCTGCTTTTTCACGACTTGTTTGTGTCATTTCGGACCCTTTACCGTGAAAGCTTTTCAGCCGGAATTTCAATTTCTTTATATCCATAGGTATTAATAATTTTTGTCTGATAGTACATGGTCTCTCTGACCGTATCGGTCCGATAGATATGAATGTGTCCGTGCAGATGCAGCTGCGGCTTGAACACTTTGTTCAGCCATCGGAATGCCTTGATTCCGACATGGGGGAGGTCATCCTGATCATGGATTTTCCATGGTGCGGCGTGCGTCACGAATACATCCAGAAAACGTCCATAACGGATCTTGTTCCAGAAAAGCCCCGGCAGGAGCGAAAAGACATGCTGCCACATCTGCTCCTGCGTATATTGCTGCCTGCCTTTATTATAGCGGAGCGAACCCTCCACCCCGGCCATTAATAGTGTATTGTTGAAGACGCGGCAAGTGCGGTGGAGATCGGATCCGGTGCCCGGATTCTGCGGGAGTGGACTGTCGGACCACCAAACAGGGTTGTTCTGATGATTTCCAAGGACATAGTAGAGCGGGACGTTCAGGGTGCTGGAGATATAGTCCAGATAACCGGCCGGCAGGTCTCCGCAGCTGATGAGCAGGTCAATATCTGTGAATCTTTTCGTCACCTGTGCACTATAGAGCATGCCCAGTTCCACATCTGAAACGGCCAGAATTTTCAAATATTGCTCCTCTGCGTCTGAAATTGAATGCCCAAAGGGTCTGGCGGGCGGCGCTCGCTCACTCCGGCGCCGGACCCGTCCCGGTACCGACCGCGATGGCGGTCGCATAGTCTCGGGTGTGGCTGATGCTTACCGACCACTGCGAAATTCCCAGCGCGGCGGCGGTTTTTTCCGCGTTTCCATGTAATAGCAGCACGGGCATGTTCCGCTCATCGTTGCCGATTTCGATCTCCTGCCAGCTTATTTCACCGATTCCGGTGCCCAGCGCTTTGGAAACCGCCTCTTTGCAGGCGAAGCGACCCGAAAGCCGCTCGTCCTTGTCAGCGCATATTTCCAATTCCAGCGGGGTGAAAACCCGGCGTAAAAAGCGGCTGCGTATCTCGGGGGACAGGCCTGCAATCCGCCGGATTTCAATCAGATCAATGCCGGTCCGTACGATTGCGCTCATGAGCCTGGCTGTTTTGTTCCTGCCGTGACGATAATCAGCCGGTCTGGATCGATAAAAGTTCTGGCCGTGTTCAGGATCTGCTCACGCGTTACCGAACGGACGATGCCTGCATATTCCCGGTAATAGTCCAGTCCAAGCTGGTAACGTTCCATATTTAACAGATAGTAGGCTACGCCGCCGTTACTTTCCATATCCAGCGGCAGCCGCCCGATAAAAAAGGACTGGACGTCATCCAATTCCGATGCCAGCACAGGCTCCTCTGTGAAACGCTTTAATTCCAGACGGATCAGACGCAGTGCCTCCTCAATGTTACCCGGATTCACGCCGGCGCTGATTTCCCAGGAACCGCTGAGCGGCAGCCCGGCCAGACTTGAACCGGCGTAGTAAGCCAATCCGTTGTCATCGCGCACGACTTTCCCGATCCGTCCCATCATTCCGAATTGTCCCAGAATACAGTTTCCCAACATGGCGGCGTGATAGTGCGGGGAGAGCCGGTTGGGGCCGCTGAACCCGACGATCAGATCCATCTGACTTTTTTCCGGAATTTCAACATGAAGCCGCTGCGTTGTTTTCGGGTTGGTCACTTGCGGCAGGTTATCGAAGCTGGGGCGCGCTTGCGGGTTTTTTGCCCAGGGCTCGAAAACCGCCCGCACGTTTTCGACCGCCTTGGCAGGCTCAATGCCGCCTACGATGCAGATGACCATGCCGTCCGGACCGAAGTATTTTTGATGAAAGGCCTGCATGTCCTGACGGGTGATGGATTGAATGCTCTCTGGTGTTCCCTCATCATCCCGTGCGTAGGGATGATCCCCGAAAAAGGCTTTGTCGAAAGTGATTTCGGCCATTTCCTGCGTGTTCTGGCTGCGGATGGCCAATCCGGCCAGGAGTTGGTCCCGCACCTGTTCAATCTGATTTTCCGGGAATTCCGGAAAGCGCAGCACTTCCGCGATCAGCTCCAGCAGCATGGGAAGATCTTCTGCCAGCGCACGGCCGCTGAAAAGGATGTTGTGCGTGCTGGCGGAAAAGCTCAGGGACGCTCCGGCGGATTCAATCTGGTCGTATATTTGATAAAAATCTTTTCGGGCAGTACCGCGCATCAGACACGCGGACAGAAAGATGGCCAATCCGGACTTGTCTGCCGGGTCCAGAATGGCGCCGCAAGGCAGGTAGCCGCGGATCACAATGGAGGGACTTTCAAAATTGGGACGGGCCAAAACGGTGATTCCGTTCGGCAGCACCTGCCGCAGGATGTCATCCGAGCCGGGCAGTGAATTAATCTTGTTCATCTATTGCGCGCTCCCTTCTGTTTGGGGGGCATAAACCCCGATGACCCGCCGGTCGTCGGCGAGATAGTCTTCGGCAATCCGGATTACATCCGTTACCGTCACCTTTTCCAGGGAAGGCAGGAAGTTCTCAAACCAGCCATAGGTGTCAAACATTTCGGCATGACCCAGCCAGTAAGCCTGGTTGGTGATATTTTCGGTGCCATAAGCAAACAGTGCTCGCGCCTGCTTGACGGCTTTCGCCAGTTCGGCCGCGCTGATTTTTCCTTGCCGGATGCGCTCCAGTTCAGCGTCAACGACCTGAACGGCCTCCTCCGGATTGTGTTCCGGATGCAGGATAGCGGAAATTGTATAGAGATAAGGGTCAATTGTGGTGGTATAGTCACCGCTGACGGCAATCGCGATCTGGGAATCGATCAGGGCGCGGTAAAGACGGCTGGTGCGATTGGACGTACCCCCGCCGCCGAACATGTTCAGGCTGCTGGGACCGGTCAGAATGCTGTCCAGAATTGCCAATGAGAAAACATCGGCGTTCTTGCCTTCCGGCGCCCGCCATACCATGTTCAGGTAGGTTGTCTCACCTGGCCCCGTCAGCGAAATCCGTTTTTCACCCGTGATCGGCCCTTCGGGGAGGATCGGATGGCGCTCGATTTTCCGGGCGGGGATATCTTTATATACTTCTTTCAGATGATCCAACATGCGCTCGGCCTCAAAGTCACCGGCCATCGCCAGAACGGCGTTATTGGGCGCGTAATGCTGCTGATAGTGGGCGAAAAGATCGTCCCGGGTCATCGTTTGCAGGTCCGCTTTACTGCCGATGATTTCATTGCGGTAGGGGTGCCGTTCGAATGCGGCCTCTCGAATGGCCTCTTCCAGCCGAAAGAGCGGCTCGTTCTCTGAGCCTTCCCGTTCGGAGATGATCACCGTGCGTTCGGAAGCGACTTCATCCGGCAGATAAAGACTGTTGTGCATCCTGTCGGCCTCTAAATCGATCGGCAGCCCGATTTTATCCGCCGGCATCGTGGCATAAAATGCGGTCCAGTCAATATACGTGAAGGCGTTCCAGGTACCGCCGTCACGGGAGATGGCTTTATCCAGCGCGCCGGCCGGATATTTCGGCGTTCCTTTGAATTGCATATGTTCTGCCCAATGGGAAATCCCGGTCAGGCCGGTGAGTTCGTTGCGGGATCCAACCCGGTACCAGACCCAGTGACTGATAATTGGGGCGGTGTGGATTTCCTTTAACATGATCTGCAAACCATTGTCAAGCGTGGTTCGGAGGATATTTTCTGTCATTGATGTATTGCTCTCCACTTCGAATGATTGTGACAACCTGCATATGCAGGTTGTCCTCGGTGCATCAAAACTGAAAACCGATATCGTACAAAGCATTTTACTCTATTCATTTCGAAAATCTGTTATTTTGTTTTTTTCATTCAGATTTCATATATAGGGGTCCGTTTCGCGGATCGGTCGTTAATGATTAAGGAGGCAAAAGTCGAAATAACATCTACGGATCGGGTTTATTTACTTATGGCACCCGCATTCGATCAAAAATATACCCTTTGGAGGGCATAATCCTTAAATATACCCTCTAAAAGGTATATCAATAAAATATAACCTTTAAAGGGTATAATCATAAAATATAACCTTTTTAGGGTATATTCTGTTGTGGTACGCTTCTGCCGTACTATAATTCTTATGGAGGCCTTGATTTGACTTTTCACTTTGATTATTTCCCTTATATCGCAATTATTGGCGACATCGTTGGATCACGCCGGTTAAAAGACCGGCAGGCAGTTCAAGCGCGGTTTGAAAAGGTATTGGATGCCGTGAGTTCCAACTATGAAACCGATCTGGCTTCAAAATTTATGATTACACTGGGCGACGAATTTCAGGGTCTTTTGAAAGCCGGTTCGCAAACAATGTCCATCATTGACAGAATTGAACGGGAAATGCACCCGGTCAAAGTGCGTTTTGGAATCGGCGTCGGAAAAATCACCACGGCAATTCATTTTGAAATGCCGCTGGGTGCGGATGGGCCAGCCTACTATAATGCGCGGGCGATGATCAACGAGATCAAGGCTTCCGAAAGCAGAAAGATGGCGCCCAGAACCAATGTTCAAATCAGCATCCAGGACCATCCGGAACATTCGGAGGTTTTGAACACCATTTTTTCGCTGCTGACGGTTATTAAGGAGCGATGGACTCCCCGGCAACTTGAAATTATAAATGCTTATCTGCAAAGCGGAACACAGGAGAAAGCAGCGGAAAAATTAAACGTTCGCCAGGAGAATGTGCAGAAATCCCTGTCCGCTGCAAATTTCTATACCTATTGGCAAACTTTAGAATTTATTTCCAAAGTGTTATCAGAACTTGGGGGTGACGCCGATGTTTAGGATTCTGTTCAGCATATTTTTGGTGCTGCATATTTTGGGCGATTTTTATTGTCAGACCGCGCCATTGGCCGAAAAAAAGGACAAACGATATGGTTATGTGGTGATTCACAGTTTGATTTACGCGGCTGTTTTTCTCGCCGGAGCGCTTCTTTTCTGGTCGACCGCGATCGGGTGGAAGTTTTTGGTTCTGGCTGGTTTTCATTTTGTGATTGATTCCTGCAAATTTCTTATTCGAAAACGCGTTCGTTCCGCAACCCCCAAAACTGATTGGACTTTCTACTG
>CALCQT010000234.1 GCA_937894825.1 uncultured Anaerolineaceae bacterium | reverse complement strand
GCTGTCTGGACGCAATGAACGGGTCGGACTCCGGTTCTATTGAAGAAGCGCAGCAAAAGAACGAGACCGCTGCCTCCCGCAATGTCGGACTGGTGGTCGAAACCCGCCCGGACGAGATCACGCCGAAAATTCTGCAAAATCTGCGCCGGCTGGGAGTCACAAAAATCCAGCTGGGTGTCCAGAGTCTGGACGACGAGATTCTGCGGCTCAACCGTCGTGGTCACACCGTCGCTGATGCACTGAATTCCGTCGCGCTGTGCCGGGCGGCCGGATTCAAAATTGTGTTGCATTGGATGCCGAACCTGATGGGAGCCACGCCCCAAAGCGACCGGGAAGATTTCGATCGTCTCTGGGCGGAAGCCACGGATGGATACGGATTTTGCCCGGATGAGCTGAAAATTTATCCGACGCAGCTATTGGAAAACACAGATCTGTACAAAGAATGGCAGGTGGGAAACTATACGCCTTATGACACGGAAACGCTGATCGCGCTGATTGCGGACGCCAAACCGCATATCCAACCATATTGCCGGGTCAACCGGGTAATTCGCGATATCCCGGCCCATCATATCGTGGCTGGAAATACCCGCTCCAGCCTGCGGATGGATATTCAAGCTCGCATGAAACAGAACGGAACCGCCTGCAGCTGTATCCGCTGCCGCGAAATTAAAAATCAGCAAGTCGTCCCGGAGACCCTGCAACTCACTGATTTTCGCTACCAGGCAGCCTTCGCCAATGAACATTTTCTTCAATTTGTTACGCCCGATGACAAAATCGCCGGATATCTGCGCCTGTCACTCCCGATGACGCGTGCGCCCCAAACGGGCATGCCTGAACTGGAAAATGCCGCCCTGATCCGGGAAATCCACATTTACGGGCAAAGTCTGCCGGTGGGAGCTGAGCAAAGCGGCGCTGCGCAGCACATCGGCCTGGGCAGTCAATTGATTGAGAGAGCCTGCGAAATTGCGCGCGGGGCAGGCTATTCCCGCCTCGCGGTTATCGCTGCGATCGGTACCCGAATATATTATCAGGCCCGTGGTTTTGAACGTGGTGAATTTTATATGATCCGCCCGCTTGACCCGGCGCCGGATATGAAATAAAACGATATTCTCCTGACAAACCGGGAGAATATCTGTCAGTTCAAACCAATATCCATTTTCCGGCCCCAGCCGGAAGAAGCGAGGTAATTTATGAAAAGAATTCTGCTAATGCCGTTGATCGCAATCCTGTTGATTTCCGCCAAAGTGGTTTCAGCCCAAGAACCGCGTGTCTCGTGTACCAATATGACCAACACGATTACAATGACCGTCCCGTCCGCCAACGCAAAGTGTCTGACAGTCCTGAACAACGAGCGTGCTGCCGATGGGAAACCTTTGTCCGAAGCAAGAATCTCGAGTGCGGCAATCGTGATCAATGATTTTGTCCAGGCTGGCAAAGCCGATCCGGAAGTGACCGTCTATTCCACCAGCGGGCTTTCCGGCGTCAACAGCGAAATTTATGCGGTTGCGACTTCGCTTACGACCCTGATCAACGAAATTAATCAAAACGGCGGCGCAGTCACGCTGAATAGCGCGCTGCCTTTTCTGCCTTATCAGGACAAAACACAATTATTCACCGCACTTCCCAGTTCCATCAATTTTGAAAACGGGATGGGAGTCCGCGCTATCACGGCGTATGGCGACAGCGGCGCATCGGTATCGAATGATAGTCTGCTTTACACCGTTCAGGCGATGTCGCTGGACGGGACAAAATACCTCAGCGCCGTCATACCGCTTCGCAACAGTCAGATCACCGGCCCGGTGGACAGCACGACATTTGACTGGAACGCACTTCCCGCTGACAGCTGGTCGCCTTCGCTTTCAAAACTGGATGAATATATTCGCTCGATTGTTATAAATTAGAGTTCGGAAACGACCGACCCATCCATGCGCAGACGTCTTGTCCCGTCGACCGTTGTATTTCTGCTCGCCCTTTCCGCTATCTTCCTCCTTTTGTCCGCGGCAAAATGGATCGAAATGGATGGCGGAAAAACGCTGATTCACATCATTGACATCGAGCTGGATGAATTTACCTATGCGCAGGGACGGTTGTACCGGCCGCTAGAAGCACAATCATTGAATCAACGTCCGGCTGTGATATTAATGGCTACGCCTCCGTATGATAAGGACGCGCTGGCGCCGGTTGCCATCGAACTGGTGCGGCGCGGTTTTGTGGCGCTGACAGTTGATCACAAGATTGAGGAAATAGCCCAACCGGATCCACAGACCACAACGGAAGCGAATGCGTGGTCTGTGCTCAGCAGTGCAAGCGCTCTTCTGAAAAATCAAACCTTTGTGGATAAAAGTCGGCTTGGATTCATCGCCTACACAATCGATGATGCGAACATCCAACCAGACAAGGATCTGCCGTTTTTCAAGTCGATTGCAATCATTACGCCGCAAGATTGACCCAAAATGTGGGAAGATCTGACGACAGCGCTTTCAGACCCGAAGTCAGAATCAAAAGTGCTGATCCTCGCCAGCGGTCAACACCACAAAACTTCCATAGCCGAGAACAATCAATTCCCAACCATTCTTTCTATACGAAATTTTCTTGCACCGCATTTTCTGCTTCCGCTCCATCCCAAGGGAATTGAAACAATATTAACTTTTTCACAGGACAACCTTCAAATCCCGAATGATTTGCCGTTGTGGTTCAATCCCGCCGCACAGCTTGTTCAAATTCGTGCGTTTTTTCTTTTAATCGCATATTTCGCCTTATTGCTTGCCGGCGCTTCCCTATGCGAAATATTCACGCGCCGTTTTCCCGATTCTGAAACGAATAAAAACGATGAAAGCCATGCCTTTATGCCCGTCGCAGGCGCGATTCTGTTCCTCTATCTGCTCCTATGGACACTGTCCCGCGTTTTTATGCTGGAAATACGCTTTATCGGCCCTTTGCTGCGCCCGATCCAGCCGCAGCAGCTGCCTGCCCTGATCGGATTGCTTCTGATTGCAGTCTTCCTCTTCTGGAATTCTTCGCGGATTTTCAATTCGCACCGGTCCGCTTTTCACAGGCGGCTTCAATCCATTCTGATCCTGCTTTTGCCGATGTTATCCTTTTTCGTGATCGAATATCTGCCATATTTTGTCGCACACCGGTCCGGCTGGGAACTGTTTCTGTCAATCGTTCATCCGGGACAGAAAATGATCATGCACGAATCGAGACTGCAAATTATGCTTTCGACAGCTTTTTCCGGTACACTTTTCATCGGCAGTCTTTTATGGATTCAGAGATATCTGATTTTTCGTACCAACAAACGTTTCAACAGTGCGCTCTTTTGCGGTACGATTCTGACATGGCTGATTGCTTCGAGGATTTAATGCTTTCACGACAGGATTTTTCATGAAAAAATACGCTTCATTGTTTCTTTGCTTGCTGATCACATCCGCAATTTGCGGAAGTTTGGCCGTTTCCTGGATTCAACTGGACCAGGCACAAGTGTTTTCATCGCTTCGGCTCCCGGCCGGGTTTCCAACGGAACGGATGTTTGTTGCTATCTGGTTTTTCATTTTCTCCCTCTGTGGCCTCAGCGCCTGGTATATCCTGCAAAGCAAAATTTCGCCCAAACGGAAAAAGAATGTTCTGATCATTCTGCTGATTCTGCTTGGACTTCTCCTGGGATGGAGTTTTCTGCTCTTCCATGATGGCAATTTAATCGGGACTTTGGCGATGGGAGTCGCCGCACTGCTGCTAACACTGCTGACAATGCTGATGGCCTGGCTGGTGGATCACAATGCGGGATATCTGCTTTTTCCGGTCCTGCTATGGGATCTGTTCAGTCTTTATTTGAATATTTCGTTGGTGGTTCTGAATTAAAAAAGTCAAGCCAGTCCCGGATTTCTTCTTCGGATAGCCTCCGATCGGAGGTTTGCACCGGATTGGAAGTCTGGGCATCTGACAAAGCGGAGTACAATTCGGATGCGAACTGTTCAGAAGATTGGGTTTTCGCGCCAAGTGCTCGCGTCTGATTCTGAATATGATGATCAGAAGACACAACGATAAGTTCCTGCGCCCGTTTCCCGGCTTTCAGAACCCGTTGGAGAATGCTTTCATCCGCCGTTGTTCTTTCTGAAACATGGGTGACTCGGACCGTTCCCGCCATATAGGATCCGGCTCGCCCGATGGCGGCCCGGTCAAAGAAAACTTCAATATTCTTCCGCCGCACGCGGGAATAATTTTGGAGGAGTTCGATTAATCGATTCTCGTCATCCGGCTGATCTAAACTGAGCCCGTGAATTTTTGGAATCAGATTATGTCCATCAATAATCGTGACCATTCGTTCCATTTTACCGGAGATTAGCGTCGTTTCTTAGCATTGTGAGGTTTTATATGAGCTCGTTCGGAAAATTTATACTGCTTCTGCTGGTCAATATTCTGGTATCCGTCCTGGCAACCCTGGCGGTGCTGTACTATTGGGAAAATATCCGTAACGCTGAAAAGCCCTATATACTGGCCACATTGGCAGAGCCGGGAAACTCAGAAACCCTGCAGGAAGCCGCCGGCACGCCGGAGATCGATTATGGAATCCTGGCCACGAGCAGCCCTGCCGCGTCACAAGCCGGAACGCAAGCGATAGAAACCAAAACAGAAAATGAAATAACTGCCACGCCTCCCGGTGTGCTTCCGCCGGTCCGTGGCTCGTTAGTCACAATATCGCAG
>CALCQT010000233.1 GCA_937894825.1 uncultured Anaerolineaceae bacterium | reverse complement strand
CCGGGGAAATAACCGGACTGGCTGACCTGATGGACGATCTGCCTTTTGATCCGGATGAGGACCCTCTTCCTGTCCGGAAGAACCGCAAACGGAGTGCTCCGGCTCCCACCCGTGAGGAACCACCTGTTTTGCCGCAAACTGAAAAAACGAATCCGCAGAAAGAGACCCGGAAGAAAACGGGCGCTCCGGCAGAGGCGCAGCCGACTCCGGAGGTGACGCCGTCTTCTTTCAAGCCAACCGTGCTTTCTGCCGTAAATCTGCGCAATACAACCGAACAATCCGGCGAAAAGGACGATACCTGGCGGCTGCCGGAAATGGATGAGATCTTAGATCCGCCCAAAGCGACCCGCCGCACGGCTGCACCGGAGGATCCGTTTGTTCAGGGACAGGTGCAAAAGATCGAACATGTGCTGGATGTTTTTGACGCGCCGGGGAAGGTGGTTGATATTCAATGCGGGCCGACCTTCACACAGTTCGGTATTGAGCCCGGTTTTCTGGAGCGGGGCGAGCGGCGCACCCGGGTGCGGGTCAAGCAGATTGAGAGCCTGAAAAAAGATCTGGAAATGGCGCTTTCCGTGAAACAGCTGACGATTGAAGCTCCCATCCCCAACAAAACATTTATCGGTCTGCAGGTGCAGAACAAAGTTCGTGTTCCGGTCGGACTGCGGGAAGTACTCGAAAGCAATGTTTTTCAAAAATCCCGGAAAGGGCTGGGAATCGCACTTGGGAAAGATATCAACGGCACGGTATACGCCGTCGATCTGACCCGGATGCCGCATCTGCTGATTGCCGGCGCCACCGGGTCCGGTAAGTCGGTTTGTCTGAATGCACTGCTGGTTTGTCTGCTGCTGCACTATACCCCGGAGCAGCTGAAACTGGTGTTGATTGACCCCAAACGGGTCGAGCTGAGCGGATATAACGGCATTCCGCACCTGATCACACCCGTAGTGACGGATGTGGCGCAGGTCGGTAATGTGCTGCAATGGCTGCTGCAGGAGATGGACATGCGGAACCTGCATTTTCTGGAGTGCGGGGTGCGCAACCTGCAGGACTATAACCAGAAAAATCCGGATAAACCGCTGCCATACATTGTGGCGGTGATCGATGAGCTGGCCAATCTGATGATGGAAGCGGCTTCCGATGTGGAGAGCAGCATTACCCGGCTGGCCCAGACGGCCCGCGCGATGGGGATCCATCTGGTGGTCGCCACGCAGCGGCCGTCCCGCGATGTGATCACCGGGACGATCAAGGGGAACCTGCCGTCGCGGATCGCTTTTGCCGTGGCCACCAATGTCGACAGTCATGTCATTCTGGATCGCGGCGGCGCCGAGAATCTGTTCGGCAAAGGGGATATGTATTTTGTCTCCGTCGATGAGAGTAATATGCGGCGGCTGCAGTGCGTTTATGTCTCCGATGACGAGATCAAAAAGCTGGTCGATTACTGGCGATCGAATCCGCGGGTCGGAGATGAGCCGGTGAAAGCGATGAAGACGGTTCCCCGTCCGGTGACGACCCGGCAGGCGCCGCCCTTGAAAGAGGGACTGTTGACGCAGCTGCCGCTGTTCAATGAAGCGGCGCCTTCGGAAAAGAAAAATCAGGACCCGCTGCTGGATTCAGCGATTGCGATGGTGCGCAAACAGGGCCGGGCGTCGGCGAACATGCTGGTCAGCCGGCTCAGCATCGGTTTCACCCGCGCCAACAAGCTGCTGGCCGAGATGGAGGAGCGGGGCATCATCAGCCCGCCCAACGCCAATCCGGCCATCCCGCGCGAAATTCTGGATTATGGCGGAGTGGTCAGCGAAGAGGAATAGGAATAATAATGGATCAGCGGGAGCGCAACGCGCTCCCGCTGATCCATTATTATTCCTCAAACAACCAATCCGGTTTGCCCTTTTCAAAGTGAACCGGACGCTCGTTTTTCAGCAGCTCCTTCCAGAACTGATCATCATAGCGGCGTGAGCGGACCGGCAGCGGCATGGGCACGCCATACCCTAACAGGAGCACTTCCTCTTTCGGCTGCAGGCGGGAGAGCATCCCGCGCAGCGTGTCCCGGCCGGACAAACCGGAGAGCACCGCGGCGATGTCGGCGTCGTCCCCCAGCCAGCCGGAGATGCGGGTGCCCAACTGCGACATTACCTCGTCATAAATCTGTGAGGGGCGCTGGTCAATCACCAGCAACGTCACAAAATATTTGCGCATCTCGCGCGCGATGCGGGAGAAAGCGGTCTGCGCCGCCATTTCGCGGTTCAGCAATTTATGCGCCTCTTCCAGCGCAATCACCAGCGGCGTCGGTTTCGCTCCGCCGCTGCCATGGAAGGCGTTGGTCTGCTGTTCCCAGGCCGCGCGGATCTGGCGCGTCAGGATGTTGGTCACCAGCAGATAATCCAGATCCGAATCATATTTCCCGAACGAAAGCACGACCGAAACGCCGGATTTCAGATACCCGATGATGTCCCGGATGCAATTGGCGGGCGCTTTTTCGACCACATAAGCGCGGTCAATCACGCGGCGCAGCTTGTTCTGCAGACTTTCGGCAGCGCCGGCATGGACGTTGGCTTTCTCGGCCCATTCTGTGACGGACCCTTCTCCTTCGCCGGATTTGAGCTGCATGAAGTTTTTGAACCAGTTTGCCGGTCCGAACGAACGGACCAATGCGGCCAGTGTGTTGGGGGTGGTATCGCGCAGATTCAATTCATGGGTCAGCATTTCGATGTCTTCGGGCAGAATGTCGCGCTGTTCGAGCACCAGATCAAAATCCGGCGTTCGGCCATCGATGGTCGTGCCGCGCCCCAACGCGCAGACTTTCACCCGATCCGATAGCTTGTCCTTCAGTCCGGGCACGCGAATATTGGTGTCCGGCGAGGTATCGCCAAAGCCGTATTCATTGTGCATATCGAAGACCAGCACGGCGGCCTGGCGGCTGTGGATCAGCCCGGCCAGGATCAGCCGGGTCAGGTAGGATTTTCCGGTTCCGGTGGCGCCGAAAATACCCGAGGAGCGCTGGACGAACTTGTCCAGATCAATGGCGACCGGATGGTTCTGCTCGCGCGTCGATCCGATGGCGAATTTGGTCTTTTCCTGCGGGTCCCCGAAAATCTCGCTCACATCAAAGGCGTTGGCGGGGCGCACCGGCGCGTGATGCGCCGGCAGCGTTTTGACCGGCACCGGCGTGGGATCGATCGCGTTGTCGTGTCGGTCGAACTCCGCTGTGCCGGGTTCGGGGCCGACCCGCTGCATCAGTACGGGCAGAATTTCGATTTCGGTGAAGAGGGTTTGCTGGTGCAGCAGCCTTCCGATTCTGGGACCCAGCCGTTGCTCGTTCCGGTTCTCCGCGAAGCGCGGGTCGCTGGCGTCCAGGCGCAGGTTGGTGACCAGGCCGTAAAAACGGCGGCCGCCGCTTTCGATCACGACAAAACCGCCTTCCTGCACGGCGTCCGGCGCCGCGGTCAGACGGGCCAGCAGGCCTTCTTTCAGGCTGCCGCCGGTCACGTATCCGATGGTTTGGCCATTCATATTACCATTCATGATTGCGTCCATTTGTCCCCGGCTTTCAGAATGAAATGTCGGCGTCGCCCAGCGCGCCGAGGATGGCGGTCAGTCCGGCATAGTCGTCCTGCAGCAGCGTGATCAGCTCTTCCACGGCCGCCCGGGTCCAACCTTCATTATGCTTGGCATTTTGCGCGATCGAGGTCAGCCGGATGTGAACCGCGAACAGTTCGGCAGCCGGAGCGTTGACGGCGTTCAGGATGTGGCGGAAGTAGCCGAAATTTCCATGGGCTGTGAAGTGGGCGATCTCGCTCGAATTACAGCGGAAAATGGCGGTCAGTGTCAGCGGCGGGGTGGGCGGCAGGAGGTGCGAGTCCCCGTTTTCGTCACGACAGCCGAGGAAAAGGATCCGCAGAACGATCGGCACATTGCGGTTGACGCGGTTGTCCGCCAGCACTTCCGCCGGCAGCGTGTCCGCAGTGGCCAGTTGACGCAGGAAGCCGTCCTCTTCGATTTGGATGTCGGTGACCAGACCGTAAATCTCAAAATCCTGTGCTCCCTGCACCGGAATGTGCACCATTGAGCCGAACCGCGGGATCTCCTGTTCGGAAGTGCGGTAAGCGACGACGCACTCCCGGCTGTTGGCGCTGATGATCCGGCCGAATGGGTTTTCTGAATTCATAAATTTGTCTCCTGTGTTTGCGGTGTTTTAATGATCGGCCCTACGGGGCCTGTCTTTTGTTGAACCCTGTTGTTCTGAACAATGTCACGCGCAATTATCCGCCGTGCGGAAGGTGAATTATGCCCTCCTACGACTTGCGGTTTGAAAGGGTCTTCAGGCGCTGTTTGCCGGACTCCCCGGACAATGTGACCCGCTGCGCAGCGTATTCACGCAGGATCAGATTTTGGATCCGTTCCTTCTCCGCCAGCGTGACAACAGCGCATTCATGCGCGCGGTGCAGAATGTACGGATAGGGTACGCCTTCCGTGATTCGGGTCTGTGCCAACAGACAACCGTGCAGCAGGTCGATGGCTTCCGGATCGGCGGCCACCCAGGCCGGGATCTCCACCCGCGCGATTTGCGGCCGCTGCGAATCGCCGCAGTTCAGATAAAAAAAAGAAAAACGCAGGGCTTCGTCCAGTTCACGATTGGAGCGGGAATTCAATCCGAACACGGCGGAACGCTCGCCTGCCTGCAGCAGCCCGGCAAACAGCAGGCTGTCATCAACCGGTACGAAGGTTGTTGTTGGGGTTTCATCCTGCCGCAAGACTGCCAGCTCAAGCATACGGACCACCAGATCCGCTCGCGGACGGTCGATATACCCGGCCAGCAACACATGTTGCTGAAAAAGCACCTGCAGCGCGGACTGATAACGATCAATGTACTGTTGTTGACCGGCGTAAGCCTGCCGCAGTGTGAACAGTTCCAGCGGACCATCCGTCAGTGCGACAAGTGGGACGCCTGCATCGGATTTTCCGGCTTCAGCCGCCAGCAGTTCGCGTTCAGCCACGTCCCGGCGCAGCGCGATTTGATCCTCGGTCAGGCTGCCGCGATCCGCTGTGAAATCATCCGGGTCCAGCAGCGTGGTTTGGGTGACAATTCGCGGGCTGACGCCACTGCCGGTTTGATAGCGGATCACGGCTGTGTTGATCAGTCCAATGGAGACCAGGTCATGCCGGTCGGGATTGATTTGAGAGCCGTCCGCGGCCAGAATGGTCAGTCGTTTATTTAATATCGGGGCGGGAATTCTGCGGTCGATGCGCTCGTTCGATGGGATGGCGCAACGCTCGGACGGCAATGCACCCAGCGTCTGCTGCATGCGTGCGGGAAATGCCGGGTCGGCTGCCAGGCTGCGCAGCAGTTCAATTGCGTCCCGCAATCGCTGTTCACGCAGCACAGCGCGCGATGCAAAATTTTTCCCATTGCGGAGTACCGATCCAGGAGCGCTTCATAATTAATCGGCATGCGCTAATTATAATCCGGCCTTTTGGCGCGAAACGCGCAGGAAGGAGTTCACCCTTCTTCAGGGTAGATGCCGCTGCGAGCCGTGATTTCCCTCAGATAGCTGGCCCAGATCCCATCCGAGACGCTATATACGGATTGATTGGAAAGATGTTTTTCCAGGAGATCTCTGATGAGCTCTGTTCGAAAGAAGTGGTATTTTTCCTGTTGAAAATTATTGGTTGGAATATAAACAATACTGAATTCTTTTGTGCAGAAAATCGCCGCAGGGGGAAAATCACCCAGGACGACTTTTACCTTCTCTGAACTTTTTTGGCTGAGATAGACGTCAAATCTGCGCATATACGCGATCAGTTGATTCCGCTTCGAGAAATGAACCGGCTCGACCAGAGGAACCGCGACGGTCTTTGATGAATAAACCTGTTTCATCGTGTTAAGCGAAACGATGAAGAGCGTCTCTGTCGTAAGGATGGTATTGAATATTTTTAAAATGACTTCTTTATTCACGGCGGATTGATCGTCGCTTTTTATGTCCTTTTCCTCGACCATGTATCCGATGGGAACAAAATTATAGACGGCGTCAATTTTCAGGTTCATGATTCCGGTTCGAATTTCGGGACTGGATTTCAGGAATTCGGTCGCTTCATTTTTGGAATAACTGATGCGTTTCGGATTACTTTTCATTAAAGTCGTGTGAAAAACGGATAAATACTGTTTATTTCGGATGACCGATAATACAGGTGTTCCGTTCAGCGGGCTTGAATAGACTAACAGGAATCGGTCCTTAAGCAGCAGGAAAGATTGGTCCGGATGCTGGTTCGTCTGCCATAATTTCAGATCCATGTATCGTTCGGATTTAACCAGTAATGCAAAAAGATCGAAATTGTGCCGGTAATCTGTCTCTTCGAACTCGGCGAGGTCAATGAAAAAATTCCCTGTCCAATCTCCGAGATTGCCCTGTGTTGATAACCGGATATTGTTTAGAGCGTCCTTATAAAATGGGCTGATCAAAGTGAGGAAGCTGTAATATTCTAACTTTTTATTGGAATCTCTTTGAATAAAATCGGATATGAGGATGCAACTCATATCCAATATGGTGCGGTCGCCGATATAAGACGTTCCCTGTTCAGAATAATCCAGATATTCATTGATTTCTGCCTGATAATTTTCGTCCAGGACATATTCGATTGCACGCGTCAAAAATTGTTCCAGATCATGCTGAGAATTAAAAACGTAGAGTACCGGAAAAATGTGATGCAGCTTTAAATAGCACCCCGACTCAAAGAGGGCTTCGGCAAAGAAAGCTGCGGCCCGTTCGCTGAACAAATATTTTTCTTTTAAGATGGGTAAAGTACCGCCATTTAACAATTTACTTAAGCCGCTGGGGGTCATGTGCATGTGAACGGCAAATTCAGTTTTTGTTTTCCGACTCACTTGAATAAGTTCTGCTAATAATTGCTTGAATTTCATTATGTCTTTTTTTTATTTGTCAGGCTCATGTTTTATGGCCGGGCTCCTTTATGATCCATAGCGGTGCGAAAAACTGTGCGGGTGACTTGATTTGAGATATCGAAAAGTAATAGGATTTGATGCCCAAATCGAACCTATTGTATTTTATCCGACCAGGGGATTTTTTACAACAGGTAATGTGAAAAGCAGATTGTATTCGAATGCTTATAGTGATATAAAAAAAGTGGTATTTATTGTTCTTCATTATGTAACAACAAGCGTTCAGCGGCTCCAAAAACCCATTTAATTTGATTCTGGGGATTGGCAGAAAGAGACTCTCCCTGCCCGTAAGTGATCAGAAGATCAACGGCGGAATTGATCTTTTTGTCTTATGAAATGGACGCGTTTGTTGTCGAGAATAACATTGCATCTTTGGTATAGATGTCAAAGTTTAAAACAGACCGGAAATGTAGTCCTTTCGGGAGGCTAATTCGTCAAGATAATCTTTCCATATATCGACCGGTACATCAATCAGGGGATTGTTCGCGAATTGTTTTTCCAATAATCCTCTGACATCTTCGGTCCTCAGACAATGGAATTTTTCTCGCTGAAAAGCGAGATCGGTAATATAAAGCACTGTCACATCTTCCGCCACAAAGATTGCAATGCCGGAAAGGTCCGTGTTGACGGCTTTTACCGGGTTCTGCGCCCTTACTTTCATATAGCCGGCAAATCGCGTCAAAAAAGCATGGACCTTACTGGCGCTGAAATGAACGGGTCCATACAAGGGGATCAAGACCGTCCCTGATGTGTACAAGCTGTTCATCATTTCGATGGAGCCAACAAAAAGCGGTGTTTGCGTGAGCGCATTATGAAAAAATTGCAAAATCACGTCCTTATTTGGCCCCGAGAATCCACTGACTTCGAGATCTTCTTTTTCGGCCAAATATCCGGGCGGGATACAATTGTAAGCCGTGTCAATTTTTATATTCGCGATTTTTGTCCGGATCTCAGGGTTGGCTTCCAGTAACGAAATGGCGTCCGCCCTGTTATAGCTTACAAGCGTCAGCTCTCTTTTCATCAATGAGTTCATGAAAAGAGATAAATATGTTTTAGACTGAATGTGGAACAGGATCGGCAGTCCGTCCAGCTGGACGCTAAAGGTCAGCAAAAATTTTCCTTTGAGGAACAGGAAAGCCTGCTTGGGTCTCACATGGGTGGTCCATAATTTCAGGTCAAAATATTGCTCGGCTTTCACCAGAAGCGAAAGATAATCAACATCCTGTTGTTGATCCGGCTGCAAATCATCTTCCGACGGGGCCAGGATATGATTCAGCACCACATTCCAGGGTTTCTCCGGTCTTGCCAGGCGGATCCGGTGAAGTAATTTGCGATAAGATTGGTTGAACATACCGGAATAACTGAAAAATTCGAGTTTTGTCTCCGGATCGCTGCGCAGATGATCGGAAATGATGATGCAGCTCATATTTAATAGCGTTTGCTGGCCTAAATAGGCTGTTCCTTTATCAGAACGATCCTGGAATTCATTTGATCCCCCCAGATACTTTTCATCCAGGGTGTATTCGATTGCCAGCGTTAAAAAGCCTTCCAATTCATATTTTGAGGCGAAATTGTAGATGACCGGAAAGGTACTTTGTAATTCCAGGTAACAATCGGGGCGGAAAATGGATGCGGCGAAAAAATCGGCTGCCTGGCGGCTGAAGAGATATCTTTCCTTATAAACCGGGATGTTCTTCCCGCTTAACATTTTACTTAACCCGCTGGAGGTCATATTCATGGATAAGGCAAAGTCCGTCTTTGTCTTTTGACTTACCCGGATGAGTTCGTCTAGTAGCTGCTTGAATTTCATTTTTTTATTCTTTTTCCTTCCGGGACGATGGTATTATACCTGTTTTTACTCACGAAAGTAATATGTTCGACAAATTTAGCAAAAAACGGAAAAAGGTCACTGTTAAACCTGCTCTCTGGTGTGTATTGCAAGACTAATTTTATCTTAGTGTGGAAAATTAAGCAACAAGAGGTGCAAAAGAATGGCAAATCGGGATGCGGACCGCGTGGCCCATTGCCTGTCTATTGCTGTGTGACAGGCAATGGGAATTTTTCTATATCTCGATAGTCAGCGACATTTCTATCTTATTATGATAGCTCGGCGGGAGCATGACCCCGCTTCTCCGGTCGTTTACATCCCATTGAACAGGAAAGGGACCGGATCCATTCTATTTTATCCCAGCGGGATCAATTTCCCGAACACCACAAAGCGGCCTTCCTCAAATTCGTAGGTGCAGGTGCTCAACGTGATGATGCGGTCCTCCTCTTTGATGCGGACGTCGCTTTGAAAGGTCGACTGGTCTCGCAGGTTGTCAATGTAGGCGAGAAAGTCGAAGGTCGTGCTGAAGTCCTGCCGGCCGAAATCCTGCCGGCCATCGGTGATGACGCCGGCAAAGAGCTCGATGCGGTAATCTCCGTCCGGTGTGAACAACAGCAGGGTCGGCGGCTGCTCATAAACTTCCTGCTTTTTGTATTCCATCAGGCCGGCGAACATGGAACCGTCCTGCATATTATGCCCGTAGATCACCGTGTTGCGGTCTGAAAAATCACCCTGATTGCGGTAATCGGCGAACAAAGAACCCAGCCGGCTCGGCTCATGCGTCACCAGATGGTCAAGATAGTAGGCGTTGTCCGTTCCGAGGACGACCGGATAGTTAATGCCGACAGCTTCCGCTGAGAGCCAGCCGACGACGTCTTCATTGACGGCTTTCAGCCCGCTGAAATCCATTCTGGACGCACGGAGCTCGGTCTGCGAAGCGGACACGACCGGCGCCGCTTCGCTTTGCGGAAGGGAGGCGTCCGGAAGGGAGGCGTCCGTCTGCAGATGCGCGCTTTCGATGGCGGCGGTATCAGGCGAAAATCCCTGCAGGCGCCGGTAGGCGGCGTTGCCCGCCGAATAGTCCCGGATGGCTTTAATCCAGATCAGCCCGAAGATGATCGCGGCGATCATAGCGACAAACATAAACCCGACCAGGAATTTTTGCAGGACGGGTTCTGATTTTTTGGGAATCGTGTTTTGCATAATCTTTTATCTATGTGGGGATCGGAAGAATTTCTTCCGACCCCCGCGTTCAATTGTCTTTATCCGATGCTTATTTCTTCATCGGCCTTCGGAATGAGAACAACAACATCCCGAACAGGGCCAGCGACAGGCTTGCGAAAATGAGGAAGCCGGTGCGGCCAATGCGCAGCGCCGGATCATCATCTCCAGTGTTCGGGGAGAAGATCGGTCCGTCCCACCAGCGGTCTTTCTCATTGAGGAAATCGGCGATGTGCGTTTCGCCGGAGACCAGCCCGCTGGTGTTGATCACCCCGTTCGCGCCGCTGCTGACAATGCGGTACAGTTCGCCGGTGTCCTTCTCCTCCACCGAATAGACGGTCTGCCAGGGGATTTGCTCAATTTTGATGCTCTGACCATGGATCAGCCAGATGCTGTCACCGCTCTTGATCGTTCCGTCCGGGACGCCCGAACCTTTGTAGTGATAGGCGGTTGCCGGGTCATGGAAGGGGCCGCTGAAGGTGACGACGAACTCAAAGGCCTGTTCGCGGCTGGCCGCGCTGCCCGCGACGCGCTTGCGGAGGATCAGCTCGCCGTAGCGGTTGGTGGTGTTGGTGTAGGCTTCGCTCTGATCCGGATTAATAACGGTGAAGGTAGTGTTATCCCGCGCCCTGTCTGTTGTGTCGAACCCTTCGGGCTTATAGTCCTTTTCGCTTATGGTGTAGGTGGCGTCCCAGGGAATGCCGCTGATCTCGACGGTCTCGCCATCTTTCAGCGAGACGGCGCCGCCAGCGGCGGCGATTGTGCCTCCTGCGGTGCCTCCCGATGTGCTGGTGCGGGTGTAGTTATAATCGGTAGGATCGGTGCCGCGGACAGAGGTCACAGTGAGCGTGAATTCGAATTCTTTGCCGATCACGTCCGGATGCCCGGCCGCGTTGCCGTCCACTCTTTTGGTAATGGTCAGCTTACGGAACAGATCCTTGGTATTGGTGAATTCGGCGGTTTGGGTTCCCAGGGCGACAATGGTGCCTGTATCGCCTATTTTGCCGGTTGCGTAACCGTCGGCGGAATAGTCTTCCTCTGTCACCGTATAGGTGGCATCCTTCGGCAAGCCGTTGATGGTAATACTCTGGCCGGCTGCCAGCAGGATACTGTCACCGCTCTTGAGGCTCTTAGTGAGGTCGCCGTCAGCCCGGACGCCTTCTCCCTCGAAGGGATAGTTATCCGGTGCATTTGTAAAGGTAATTGTAAATTTAAAGCGTTTGCCCTGTTCGGCCGGATAGGTGGCTGCGTTGCCTGCCACTTTTTTCAGGATCTTCAGACTGCCTGAGGTGCTTTCCAAGTAGTTTTTAATTGTGATTTCGTTTCCCGGATTTCCATCCAGCAATGTCTGAAAAGTCCCGCCCACTTCACTGATGGAAACCGAATGGTCAAG
>CALCQT010000232.1 GCA_937894825.1 uncultured Anaerolineaceae bacterium | reverse complement strand
AGTAGGGGCGATTCCCCCCGCCAGGGTGCTTCGCGATGATCGCCCGGTTCATATCGCGAAGCGTGCTTCGCGATATGAACTTTCGCGTTATGTGCAAATATTAAGTTCGCCATTCTGAACAATATCGTACAAAGTTATCCGCCGCAGGCGGATCGGGCGATCATCGCGAAGCACCCTGGCGGGGGGAATCGCCCCTACAAAGGCAACCGTATAGATAATTTTTTTCTCCAAATACGGGTACCGGCTCCAATATCATACTTTTTACATCCCAATCAAGAAAGATTTGAGCGTCAAAAGTATAAACAGGTGCGCCCTGTAGGGGAGACATCATTAATAAACTACATTCTTTTTTTCATTCAACGGATTCCTCGCAACTTCGCTAAAAATTGCGAAGGGGTCAACTGTGTATTTTTCTTGAAAACCCGGCTGAAATAGGTCTGATCGGTATATCCCACCGCCTCAGCAATTTGGCGGATATCCCAATCCGTCAGCTTCATCAACTCAATCGCTTTATGCAGCCTGAATTCGATGATGTACCGCTGCGGAGCAACGCCGACCGATTCCCGAAAAACATTCGTAAAACGGTTAATGCTCAAATAGGACATCGCGGCCAAATCTTTAACGCTGAGATCCTGATCAAAATTCTCCTTAATATATTCCACCACCCGATAAATTCGTTCATTCCGAACCTTGATGTTAAGCGGAAGATTCTCGGCACATTTGCGTGCAACAATCGCCAGCAATTGGATCAGCAGGCCCTCCGCATACAACCGGCCGCCCACGCGCAAGCTGTTGATCTCAGCAATAATTCGTTCAATCAGTTCGCCGATCTCCACCACGAAACCGATATGATGCGGAACTCCGGACGCGATACCGATTTGAGAGAATAGTGATTCCGCACCATATCCTGTGAAATGAATCCAATAATTTTTAATATAATCCGTTTTGTCATACCAGTAATATTGGGGGTCCCCCGGACAAAAAAACAGAATATCACCGCTGTTGGCCGTATGCGTTTCATCACCGCGCTGAATATAACTTCGACCCGAATAACTGTATGCCAGAAAAAAATCATAGCGTCCTTCAGGGCGATTTACAGGGAAAACCGGGATCGCACCATCATAATACCCGGATGAATTGATTGCCAAATATTGATCCTGAACAGCCAATCCTTTGCCGCTGTCGCTGTACTTGATGGACTGATAGGTTGATGCATAGCCTTTATAGATCAGTGTCCTTTGGGTTTCCATTTTCATCCGCCTTTTTCTGACAAATAGTGATTTTGTCCAAAATTATAGATGAAATATGCTCACAAAGCAATATTGAATCACGCTATACTCTTAATACGGATATCCACCATGCTCTGAAAAAAGAGCAAAAAAGGCAAAAAGAAACGAGGAGAATTGCAATGAAAAAAAATGTATGTATTTTGGGTTTGGTGCTGCTCTGCACCATAATTATGGCCGCGTTTTCCCCCGCGGATGCGCCGCTTGCCCAAAGCGGCAGTATCAGCGTTTTGCTCCCTCCCTGGGCAGAACCGCCGCAGGATCTGCTCGCGGAATTTCAGGAGAGCAGCGGCATCACCGTTGAATTGAACATCATGGGCTGGGATCAAATTCACGACAAAATCACCATCGCAGCGGTCACCAACACAGCCGCCGCGGACGTTGTCGAAATCGACTGGTCCTGGACAAACGAATTTTTGACTGCCGGCGTGATGGAACCCCTCGAATTAACGGATGAGGAAAAAGCGAAGTTTCCGCTTTACACCTCCTTTGAAGTCGATGGCCAGGTGCTGGGGCTGCCGTTCGTCAATGATTTCAGAATGGCTTATTACAACACCGATCACTTCGAACAGGCCGGGATTGAACAGTTACCAACCACCTGGGACGAACTGGTCGAAGCCGCGCTGAAAATCAAAGCGGCGGGGATCAGCGAATATCCGCTCAGTTTTGTATTGTCCGCCTCTGAAGGCGCCGGAACGCAACTTATGTGGATGTCCTTATCCCGCACAGGCGCCTTGTTCCAGCCGGACAATTCGCTCAACGCCGACAACCTGCTGGACAGCATCGCCTTTGTCAATAAAATGCTGACCGAAGACAAAATCATCGATCCCGCCGCGGTTTCCCTGACCGATGTCGAGGCCGACGCAGCTTTCCGCGCCGGGAACCACAGCATCATCATCTCTGGTGGGAACATGCTGGAAAGAGCGAACAACCCTGAAGAATCCAATGTAGTTGGAAAAGTTCAGGGTCTGCTGATTCCGGGCGCGAATGAAATCCGCTCGGCAACCTTCGGTTTGCCGGAAGGCGTCGGCATTACGAAACATTCGGAAAACAAAGAAGCAGCCCGCGCTTTCATCGATTGGTACCTCAGTGAAGAAATTCAGATCGCTATGTTTGAAAAAGAAGGCGGACTGCCTTCCAATGGCGACGCATTCAGCGAATTAGGCGATGAGGGAAGAATTCTGGGCTCTGATATTCTGCTGGAACAGGCGGGATATATGTCCTCTCCGTTCCCGGGCGGTGTACCGGTCTGGTATTCTGAGTTCAATGGCGCACTTGTCCAGGCAGTCAATCGGATGGGACAAGGAAGCATTACGCCGGAACAGGTGGTTGCCGAAATTGAACAGAAAGTCAATCAGCTGAATCAGTAAATTGCCTTCCAAAATTTTCGAATTCTTTTCGAATAATTACGAAAACACGTTGTTCTATGGTTTCTTCATAAAGAGACCATAGAACAACAAAAATCGTTTCAGATTTTGAACGCTCGAAAACCGAATCGACTGACAACGAAACTCAGGGGAGGGATTGTGCGCAGAACTCATTCAGCATATCTCTATGTTCTGCCCATGGCGTTGATAATGGTATTGTTGGTTTATCTTCCCATTATCATCACCTTTGGTTATAGCTTAATGAACATCAATTTGTTGCGGCCCGCACCGCTTACACTGGTAGGACTCCGTAATTACGCCACCATCCTGAAGGACCCCGCGTTTCGGACGGCGGCGCTTAATTCACTGGGAATTACGGGGGTCGTATTGTTGCTGACATTCGCTCTTGGGCTGGTCTTTGCGCTTTTATTGAACAAAGACTCCCCGATCAAGGGGATCCTGACCGGCGTCGCCATCATTCCCTGGGCTATGCCGGGTGTCGTGAACGGTATTATCTGGCGATGGATATTCCATCCAAACTTCGGGCTGCTCAACAGCATCCTGCTAAAAAGCGGCGGGATCGAAAAACCAATCCAGTGGTTCTCTGACCGCACGATGGTCCTGATCATCGTCGGGATCACCGTTGCCTGGAGCGCGATTCCCCTCGCGGCCGTCACGCTGCTCTCCGGATTGCAGAGCATCCCGGGGCAGTTATATGAAGCTGCTGAAATTGACGGCTGCGGGATCATGGGCCGGTTTACCCATATCACGCTGCCGCTCTTGCGCCCGGCTTTTGGCATTGTTTTGACCACTACGACGATTTCAGCCATCAATGTCTTGGACCAGATCGTCTCATTGGTCGGCATGTCCTCAGCAAACAGCTCTTTAATGACAGAAATTTATCTCCGAACCTTCAAATATATGCGGTTCTCGGAGGGAAGTGCGCTCACCTATCTGGTCATGATCGTTTGCGGCATTATCAGTGTTTTCTATATCAGAAGAGTTTATACGAAGGTAAGATATATTTGATATGACCGGACATCGAAAACATCTTCAAAAAGCATTTTATATCCTGGCTGTCGCCGTCTTTCTTGTGTGGACATTGGGCCCGATCGCGTGGTCGTTCAGTATCAGCATCACACCGCAGAAGGACACCATGATCAGCCCAGCCCCGTTTCTCCCGGAGAACCCGACCACGGGCAACTATTCCCAGCTGATTTTTGGATCCAGCAAAGAAGGCGGCAACGTGGCCGAAGGGCGCATGTTCAAAATCGGCCTCATAAATTCTTTGAAAGCCTGTCTGTTGGTGATTCTCGTCGGGATTCCGGTCTCTGTTTTCGCCGCCTATGCGCTGGCCAGACTGCGATTCCGCGGGAAAGAAGTGGTTCGTTACCTGCTTCTGGCCACAATGGCGTTCCCTTTGTTTTCGACAATCGTACCACTGTACAAAATCTTTTCAGATTTCAAATTGATCGACAACTATTGGAGCCTTATCCTGGTATACATCTCGTCCTTCCTGCCGCTAACCGTGTGGCTTTTATCAAACCATTTTGAGAGCATCCCTTCCGAATTGGATGAAGCCGCCGCCATTGACTCCTGTAATTCGCTGCAGACGCTGATCTATATCCACCTCCCGATCTCATATCCGGTCATCTTTGCGGGAGCGCTGATCATGTTTATCAGCACATGGAATCAATACCTGATCCCGCTGATCATCGCGCCTTCATTGAGCACGAAACCAATCGCGGTCATCATCTCTGAATTCGTCACAAAAACCTCGATCAATTATGGGCTCATGAATGCCGGCGGTCTGCTGGCCATTATTCCGCCGGTCATTATCGCGCTGGTCTTCCGCAGATTCCTGATCTATGGATTGACCTCGGGTGCAACAAAGGGATAAGGCATGACAGCGCACAACGGTTATTTATTAGGGCTGGACGTGGGGAATACAAACGTAAAATGCGTCGCGATTTCCCAAAATGGCCTCCAGCTGGGTTTGTTCCGGCGCTCAACCGAAAGCGTCCGAGCCGATAACGAGATTGGGCTGGACTGCGACCGCCTGATGGCGCTGATCATCGAACTGCTTTCACTGACAACACAGCAGATGAAAAAGCTTGATTCTGCTTCTGTTCCACTGGGGATTGCCGTTTCGTCCATGGGTTGTGTCAATTTTCTGTTGGACAGCGAGAACCGTCAGATCCACGTTCCCATTTTAGAACCGCTTTCAACGCTGCCAAAAGGAACTTATCAAAAAACGGGGTATCCTGAAGATTATGCCAATTCCGGCGCCCGCCTGAAAACGCTGTCTGAACAATCTCCGGAAACGGCAGGAAAAATTTACAGCATCCTCTCGGTTGGCGAATATATCACTTATCGCTTATGCGGACAAAAAGCAGCCACATACAGTCATGCCGGTTCCACTTCGCTGCTGGATAAAGAACACGGGCGCTGGTGGTTTGATTTCACCCAGAATTTAGGCATCCGGAATAACGCGCTGCCGCCGTTGATTGAGAGCGGGACACGGCTCGGCGGTTTGCTGCCATCCATCGCGGAGGCAACCGGACTCCCCAGGGAGCTTCCGGTTTCCAGCGGCGGTCATGATTATCTTTGCGCCGCCTATGCCGCCGGCTGCATTGACGAAACCAAAAGCCTGGTCCTGTTGGGATCCTTTGAAATGGTGGCCTCCTTCGCCGCAAAGCCCGCTCGGCAAGCGCCGCCGGATGACATTGTACGGTTCTGGGATCATCATGTTTTTCCGGCAAAATTTGCTCATACCGCGGAATTTGTCTGCGCCGCACAAATCGAATGGCTGCGCAAAAGACTCATGGGAAATCCATCTGAAAAAGCATGGAGCGAGCTCTTTAGCCAGCTGAACG
>CALCQT010000231.1 GCA_937894825.1 uncultured Anaerolineaceae bacterium | reverse complement strand
CGGATGACATCATCTGGGACATTGGCGCAGGCAGCGGGGCGCTGAGCATTGAAGCGGCCGAACGCGCCTGGGCGGGAAAGGTGATCGCCTTTGAAAAGGATCCTGAGTGCCTCAGCATGATCCAAACCAACCGGGAACAGTTTCATGTACCCAACCTGGAGCTCGTCTCCGGTATCGCGCCGGACAGTCTGCCGGGACACCCCTTGCCACAGCGCGTGTTTGTCGGTGGAAACGGCGGCCGGTTGACAGAAATTCTTGCCTTTTTGCTCGAATCGCTGAAACGCCCCTGGACACTGGTGATGACTTTCGCAATTCTTGAAAACCTGCTCACAGCGCTGACTTTCCTGCGCACACATGGCTTTGAAGCCGAAGTCATGCAAGCCGATTTGAAATACACGGCCACGATTCAAGATGGCGTTCGGCTGGTGCCGCAGAACCCTATTTTCATTCTCAGCCTGACCCTCGAGGAGGAGTCCAGCGTATGACGGCGGGCTTTCTGATCGCCGCGCCCGCCAGCGGGTCCGGCAAGAGCATGATCACCACCGGCCTGATGGCGGTTTTTGCGGAGGAAATCAAGGTGCAGGGCTTCAAAGTCGGCCCGGACTTTATCGACCCGATGTATCACCGCGCCGCCAGTGGCCGCCCATCCTACAACCTGGATCCGTGGATGCTGACACCGGCCCAAAATTGGCAGACATATAATGGCTATGCGCAATTAGCCGATCTCTGCATCACCGAAGGTGTAATGGGGTTGTTTGACGCCACCGGCGCCGATCCGCTGGAGAACAGCACGGCCGGGATTGCACCCGCATGTCCGGCAGCGCCGCTGCCCTGATTCACGGGTTCCATACCTGGTCCCCGGAAATTCGCCTGTCCGGCGTCATCTGTAACCGGGTGGCCAGTGTCCGGCATGAGCGACTGCTGCGGGAAGCCGTTGAACAGACCGGTGTTCCGATCGTCGGCATGGTTCCGAATCAAAAAGACCTGGTCATTCCGTCCCGTCATCTCGGCCTCTTTACCGTCACGGAGCGGGAATCGGCTGTCGCCGAATATATCGCCGCGCTCAAACCGGTCATTCGCGCCGGGATTGATCTGCCGCTGCTGCTGCAAGTTGGCGAAACGGCGGCGCCGATTCCTGTGTCAAATCCTCCTCAGGTGATCGCTGTCAACGATGGACCGGCAGATACGGCACCGAAGGAATTTCCGCAATCCCCAAGGGATAACACTATAACGAATAGAAGAAAAGTCCGCATCGGCATGGCCTATGATCAAGCCTTCTGCTTCTATTACGAGTCAAACCTGCAATTGCTGCGGGAGGCCGGGGCAGAACTGGTCCTCTTCAGCCCAATGACCGAAGAAAAACTGCCGGACGACCTGCAGATGTTGATTCTCGGCGGCGGATATCCGGAGCTCTATGCGCAGCATTTAGCGGAGAACCATTCCATGCTGGAATCCATCCGGGCATTCGCGGCACAGCGGCAACCAATTTACGCTGAATGCGGCGGTTTGATCTACCTGACCGAAGGGATTCATTCCGAGGACGGCGTCCTCCATCCGCTGACAGGCATCCTGCCCGGCGTCTGCCACATGCAGAAAAAATTGATCATGGGATATCGCACCATTCGGGCGCTGTATGAAAACTGGCTCTTTCCGCCGGAAACGGCTTTCCGCGGTCATGAATTCCATTACTCCGTTTGGGAGAATCCGCGGCCGGAAGGTGCTTTTCTGGAAACGCGCTCCGCAAGAACCGATGAACCACCGGCCGTCAATGGCTATGCGAAAAACAATATCCTCGCATCCTATGTTCACATTCATTTCGCTCAGAATCCGCTGCTGGCTCAGAACTTCATTCGTAAAGCACAGGAAACCCTATGACCCGAGTCGCCAAAACCATCATGATCGCCGGTTCCATGTCATCCGTCGGAAAAAGTCTGCTGGCCGCCGGCCTGTGCCGTTATTTTGCCCGCAAAGGCTGGACGGTCCTGCCTTTCAAAGCGCAGAACATGAGCAACAATGCCGCGGTATGTCCGGATGGCGGCGAGATCGGCCGGGCTCAGGCCGTGCAGGCCTTCGCGGCAGGACAACGGCCGACTGTGGACATGAACCCGATCCTGCTCAAACCGGAAGCCGACAGCCGGAGTCAAGTCATCGTGCAGGGGCAAGTCCGCGGCTCCTATGCCGGACGGGATTATTACCCGCAGCGAGCTCATCTCTGGGCGGCGGTTACCGAAAGTCTGAACCGGCTGCGACAGTCCGCCGATCTGATTGTCATCGAGGGCGCGGGCGGAATCGCCGAGCTCAATCTGATGAAAAGCGATATCGTCAATATGGCCATCGCCCGATACAGCAGCGCGCCCTGCCTGATTGCCGGGGACATCGACCGCGGCGGCATTTTCGCCCAGTTGTTGGGCAGCTGGTGGCTGTTGGCCCCGGAGGATCAAAGGCACATCCGCGGTTTTATCGTCAACCGCTTTCGCGGCGATGCAACACTCTTCAGTGACGGTATCACCGCGCTGGAGGAACGCAGTGGTGGCATCCCGGTGCTCGGGGTCGTGCCTTACCTCAAAAATCACGGCATCGCAGATGAGGACGCAGCCGGATTTTCACAGGCGGAGCAGAAATCCTGCAACGCCGCGAAGATCGTGGTCGTCAAACTGCCGCATATCAGCAATTTCGATGATTTTGACGCGCTGAAATATGAAAAGAACCTGCGCCTGGTCTTCTCAGACGCCGCGGAAGAACTCCTTTCCGCGGCAGCCATCATTCTGCCCGGGACAAAAAATACCATCACCGATCTGCTCTGGCTCCGGGAAACCGGCCTGGCTGACCTGATCCTGCAAAAATCCGCAGCCGGTACACCGATCGTCGGCATCTGCGGCGGCTATCAAATTCTTGGCCATACGATCGATAACCCATTCCATATCGAATCGGAAACGGAGCATTGCTCCGGGCTGGGGCTCCTGCCGATTATCACCCGACTGACTCAACGAAAAACAGTCCGCCAATCCAAAATGAAGGTTATTGCAGGAACCGGCTTTTGGCAACACATTCGGGGAGAAATCCTGACCGGCTATGAAATCCACAGTGGCGAAAGCGAGACACAGAATCCCTTGCTTACGACACTCGACGCGCCTGAAGAGAAACCAGATGGCTACGGGCTCAATGACGGCACAACCTTCGGTACCTATCTACATGGGATTTTCAACAATGACAGCTTCCGCAACGCTTGGCTGGAAAGCATCGGCATTCAGCCGGAAGGAACGCGTTGGCTGCAATTTCAGCAGGAAGCGATGGACCGCTGGACCGATCATCTGGCCGAGCATCTCGACATGCAACGCGTCGAAGCCATCATTGAAGCGGGAATTGAGCCATGATCCAAATAATTGCCCTGCTGACTGCACTGGCGCTCGATTGGTTCGCCGGAGAGCTTCCCACGCGCTTTCATCCGGTCATCTGGATGGGAAGCTGGATCCGTTTCTTCTCCGGCAAAGCACTGGCAAGACGAAGCGGGCAGCCAAGCCCCTGGCCGGAAATGTTGGCCGGAACCGGACTTATCCTCGCAGGAATCGCCGTTTTCGCCTTTCCGATAACGCTGCTCACGTATTGGTTGCGCCCGCTGCCGGAAATTGTGCAAGGAGTACTGCTCGGCTTACTGCTCAAACCGGTTTTCGCACTGCGCAGCCTGCTGCGCGCCGCGGAGGAAGTGCAGCGAGCAGTGACCGACAGCGATCTTCCGGAAGCACGCCGTCTGGTGGCCTGGCACCTGGTCAGCCGGGATACCTCCGCGCTTGACGCCGGACAGGTCGCTTCAGCAGTAATCGAATCGGTGGCCGAAAATTTGACCGATAGCTTTATCGCGCCGCTGATGGCGTTTTGTATCGGCGGGCTGCCGCTAGCCTGGGCGTACCGCCTGGTCAATACCGCCGACGCCATGATCGGTTATCGCAACGAGCATTGGGAATATATCGGCAAAGCTGCCGCCCGGCTGGATGATCTGCTGAACCTGATCCCGGCCAGAATCACCGCGCTGCTGATCTGGGCCGGCGCAATCTTATGCCGGCTGGACTTCCAGAAATCATTCGTGATCACACTTCGGCAGTGCCGCCGTGCAGCCAGCCCGAATGCCGGCTGGACCATCGCCGCGGCCGCCGGTGCGTTGAACGCGAAGCTGGAGAAATTAAACACATATTGTTTCAACGAGACCGCACCTGATCCATCCGGCGCAGATATCCTGCGAGCCAATCGGCTGATCACAACAGCCGCAGGTTTAGGAGTGTTGCTGCTAATCCTGATCCCGCTCCTATAAATAGCGTTGAATCGTCCCCACCGCATACAAGGGCAAATTCAGCAGCCAACCCTCTTTTTTGAAATCCGTCATCGCAACCCGGATCGATAATTCCGGCTGAAATTTATCGCGATAAACCCGCAAACTTTTCGCCTGCAAATTGACTTCTGCTTTTACCTCTACCGGAACAACTCGGCTGCCGTTACTGATCACAAAATCCACTTCCGCCGTTCCGCTGTCATTGGCCCAATAAGAGGTATCCAACCCTTCCATTGTTTTTAGTTGCTGCAAAACATATTGCTCGGTCAGGGCGCCTTTAAATTCACTGAAAAGATCATTTCCAAGGAGGATTGTATCCTGCCGGAGCTGCACCATGCAGGACAACAATCCGACGTCCACGAAAAACAATTTAAACGCTTTCAGATCCTCATACGCTTTCAGCGGCAGATGCGGAGCACTGATCCGATGCACTTTATAAACAAGCCCACAGTCAATCAACCATAATAAACTAAGTTCATAATCCTTTGCTCTTGCACCCTCTCGAACCAATCCATAGATAAATTTTCGATTTTCTCTCGCCAATTGACCGGGGATACTGTTCCAAAGCATCCGAATGCGCGGAACGATCTCAGCGGGCGCATGCTTGGAAAAGTCCTGTTCATAAGCATCCAGAATTCGTTGCTGAACTGCCCGTGTCTGAGAAAAATCTTTATTCTCTGAAAAAACCAGTACAGCCTCAGGCATGCCGCCCACATAATAATATTGTTTCAACAGGTCAATATAAGTCTGCCTGAAAGTCCGGATCAGATCAAAATCTCCGTTTTTCAGAAGATCGACAAATCGTTCCTGCCCCATTGCGGATATAAATTCGGAGAAAGACATTGGGTACAGATCCAAAAATTCCACCTTGCCGACCGGGAAAGATGTCCCCGGATGCAGCGCCACGCCCAAAAGCGAACCGGCGCAAATGATTTGATACTGGGGCGCGTTTTCGTTGAAATATTTCAGGGAGGTAAGCGCCAGCGATACCTCTTGTATTTCATCAAAAATGAGCAATGTGTTGTCCGGTTCAATTTTATGTCCGGCATACAGTTCCAACCCCAGAACGATCCGGTCAATGTTCAGGTCTGCCAAAAATAATTCCTGCAT
>CALCQT010000230.1 GCA_937894825.1 uncultured Anaerolineaceae bacterium | reverse complement strand
GGGTTGGCTTTTTCCCGAATGAACTGTTTATTGCGCTGCCGTATATTCTGACCATCGTATTAACGATCAGCCGGAAGTCATACAGTGTTCCGGCAAAGTTAGGTATTCCGTATCGAAAGGAAAACTAAACTGTCTGAAGTGGATCACTGCTGCAATCGTTTAGATTCACGGGGTCTTGAAATATATAAAAAAGAGACAGCGGTATTTTTTGCCGCTGTCTCTTTTTTATATATTTTTGACTGATTGTTTTCTATGCCCCACCGGCGCCATAGTACGAAGGATCGGTCGGGGTTTTTCCGGATGGGTCATGGACATATACGTAATCCCCGATTTCGGCCCAGTTATAAATCCAGTGTGCGTCGCCAATGGACAGATTAATGCAGCCATGGGATTGTTCATAGCCGTACCAGGCCCGCCAGTAAGCGCCATGAAATGCGCGCAGCTCGTCATAATACAGGATAAAGGGCACATCTTCCAGATAATAGAAGTCAGACTTATCGGTCTCGAAGGCGCCGGTCATGTTTTCCACTTCAATCTTTTTATAGATCTGGAAAACACCTGGTTGGGTATAAAAGGGTTCTACGCCGGTTGCTGACAGCACGGCAAAAACCAGCTCATAATTATCATAGACCATGGTGACCTGCTGGAGCAAATCCAGCTCGATCCAGCGTCCTCCCTCAACGCCTTCCGGCGGGGTTGTGTTGAAAAATGCGACCCGAATATGGCTCTGGTCGAACCATTCGTCCTCCCCGATTTGATACCAGGCTGTGTTGTTCACTTCGACCACGTCCAGAATCGGGACCACGTCCTCGCGGTAATACCATTTGCTCTCATTGACGCCGCCGTTATAGTCCGGCTTCAGAAATGGATAGGTCGCTTCAACGATCCAGCCAAAATATTGGGACGGGGTTTCTGTGAAAATTCGTCCCAGCGTCGCGGTTGAGACAGCGGCCGGTGAAGCGCGCAGCCAGGAACCGTTTTTGGACCGCACATAATGACCGCCGTTTGAATCGACGCGGTTGTTATAAGAGACGTAGCGGATTCCGCCGGCGGCCAGCTGGTTAATCGGGTTGGTTCCCACAATAGCGTCTTCGGCAGATCCATATAACGGCGCCGACTCCCAGCTCTCGAGGTTTAACTTGGCGTATTGGAATGGGACCACCGAAAGTTCCGGATCGACCGTTTGCGGAGCAAAGGGTTTGGCCGGGTCAGCTGTTTGCGGTGTAGAGGAAGTCTCAGCGTCACTTTGTCTGTTGGCAGCCATTTTTGTCAGGTATTCGGAAGGTCCCAACGGGTTGCAGACTTCCGGATCGATTTGATAGACGCCCGGATAACAAATGCCATCGGCATTGTTGTTGAGCGTGGAGGCAATTTTTTCGCCGGGATTTTGTACATCTTCTGCCGTACCAATGGATGGTTCGAAGCCGGTTGCCGCTTGCGCATAGCCGTTTTGAACCAACATCAGCAGAGAAATCCCACTGATGAAGATACTTCGGAACTTGATTTTTATTTGCTTCATTAAAAAACCTTTCGTACAGAGCCCGCCAATACGTTCCTTGTTCTGGCGCAGTCATCCGTTTTTGTGTGACACCAGATCATGATAAATGATAATCCGATTTTCACAGGATCTCAGTTCCGCTTCTCGCGGACGGAGACGATATCTGTATTCTAAGATATAATCGTAGAAAATTAATGAAAGTCACAAACTATATTACCCGCTCAACGCCATTATTTTGGAACGCCGGTGCGCGAAGAAAACTGACGGATGGCTGTCTTCCGGCGGGCAATCCGATGAGGAATCTCCGATGAAAATCACAATGGTTGTGCCTACTTATAACGAAGTTGAAAACCTTCCGAAGCTTGTTCAGGATGTTTTGTCTTTGCCGCTGGAAAATATCAATATATTGGTGGTTGATGATAACAGCCCGGATGGAACCGGTGAATTGGCCGAACAATTGGGCAAACAATACAACGGACGGATCAAAGTGATGCACAGGGCCGGGAAGTTAGGACTGGGGACCGCCTATAATCAGGGTTTTCAGATGGCAATCGCGGATGGCGCGGATGCGATCGGGCAGATGGATGCGGATTTTTCCCATCCGATTGATAAAATTCCTTCCATGATGGAAGCGCTGGCAAATTATGATTTTGTGATCGGTTCACGTTATGTCAAAGGCGGAAAATTGGATGAAAACTGGCCTTTCTACCGTAAATGGCTGTCCGGGTTTGGGAATTTCTATGCCCGTACGATTTTGGGGCTTCCGATCCGCGATGTGACCGGTGGTTTTAAAATTTGGCGCAGAGAGACGCTAAGCGCGATGCCGCTGGATCGGATCAAAGCGAACGGATATATGTTTCAGGTCGAGATGAATTATGTGGCGACCCGTCTTGGGTTCCAATCCTTTGAAATTCCGATTTATTTCAAAGAAAGGACTTACGGCGCTTCGAAAATGAATTTTGCCATTCAAAAAGAAGCTGCGTTGCGTACCTGGTCGTTGATCGGGATGTATAAAGATATCAAACGG
>CALCQT010000229.1 GCA_937894825.1 uncultured Anaerolineaceae bacterium | reverse complement strand
GATCGTCTCGAACGGAAACTGGTCGCCCAGGACCAGTGTGTTTGGTTCGATGTCCGGTGCGCGCCATTGCAGCTGCCAGAAATAATTCCGGATCAGCAGCCAATCCTTGCGGAACTGATTCTGGATTTGAAATTGGTATCCCGCCATGATGCCGATCAGCAGCGCGACAACGACAGGCTGATATTTTCGGCGGATTAGGATCGACAGGAAAGCGGCCAGCATCATGGACGCGCCCAGCATGAAGGGCAGTGTGATGCGGTCCCAAAACAAGGCCAATTCCATTTGCAGTCCTGCTGCCCATATTGGCAGTCCGGAGGTCAGAAAAACGAATGCGCCGGCCAGGAAGAAATATTGAGATCCCCGCTCGGAGGCGGTAGCGGATTTCGCCTTTTCCTCCATCGTACGAATAAACGCAAAGAAAAACAGTGCACTCAACAGCACAATTCCGCCGTAGAGCAACCATGTTTTGCTTCCCCCCCCGGGTAAAAACATGGATAGCCAGGCGTCGATACCGGCCATTTTCAGATTGCTGAGAACATTTTCGGTCAACTTGAACAGATATTGCAGCGGATTGCCGGACAGACCCTGTACGACATTGGGCTGGATATAGCCGCTCTGTGAGAAGAATCCCCGCCAGATAATGAATACACCCAGGACGAGCGCATATGGCAACTCCCAACGAATCAGGTTTTTCCAGCGTCCTTTTTCTCCGGGGGCGGTTTTCTGACACAGCAGCGCCCAGATCAGGACCGGGCGGAAGAATTCAAGTCCGGTGAAATATTCAATCAGAAACAGACCGGCCAGTTCGAACAGGATGGACAATGGAAAAAGGATGAAGCGGTTTCCCTTGCCGTTGATCATGTGTTGGGTCAGTGCGAAAGATCCTAACAGAAAGGCCAGTGTGGTGAAATGGTGGGTGAATTCGGCCGCGATGGATTGCTGCAGAAAGCCGGGATAGAGCAGCATGAAAATCGCGGTCCAAGCGGACTGCATTCGCTGTTCCGGAAAAGAGCGCTTCAGAATTTTATAAACCAGAAAGGAGCACAGCCAGCGCAGCACGGTACAGAAGATGTGCCACAACAGCACATTCTCGCGCAGCAACCGGGACAGCGTCTGATAGAACAGATAGCCGAATTCACGGTTCCAGCTGAAAAAGATTTTGTATTCTTCCGGTCCGCCGCGATGATAAGCCCAGATGAAATTGGCGTCGTCGCCATGCAGCCCGAGCTGGCGGATGAACACCGCGTAAGCCAGCCATGTGACGATAGCCGAAAAAACCGCAAAATACCAATCCGGATGGTTGGCGATTTTCTTTCGAATGCTCTGAATCATGCTTTCCGCTGGTTCGGTACGTTGACCCAAGCGCCGTTTTGTTTTGCCGATGCCAGCGCTGCACAGATGAAAGCCATATTGTTTACCGCGTCATCAATTTCATATCGCAGCGGCTTCTGGTTTTGCACGCAATCCGCGAAATGTTCAAGCATGCGGGTGTATTCGTTTGTCTTGTCATGCAGAATTGTTTCGACACCATCGATTTTCTGGGTCACGGTACCGTGATTAATGCCGAGATGGTAGCCGGATTCCGCGCGGACGAAACCGCGTGTCCCGCTGATCTGGTATCCGGACGGATATGCCGAGACCAGACCGCTGCTCAGGACGGCGGAACGTCCGCTTGGGAAGCGCGCCAGAATGTTGATTTGATCGTCCACGCCGTTGGCGTGATTGTGTGCGATGGCGGAGACTGCCTCCGGCTCTTCGTTGAACAGCGTGCGGGTGACATTCACGCAATAACAACCGACGTCCATCAATGAACCGCCATGCAATTCGGCGTTGAGCCGAATGTTGGATGGGTCTGTCAGCAGGAAGGAATGCCAGGACTGCATGGTGAGGTGATCTCCCAGGAGTCCCGCATGAACTTCCCGGATGATTTTTTCAGTCAGCGGATGGAAACGGTACATGAAGGCTTCCATCAAGAGCACGTTGTTCTGCCTGGCTGCCGCATCCATCTCGAGGCAATCCGCTGGCGTCACGGCCAGTGGTTTTTCGCACAGGATGTGTTTTCCGGCTTCGGCTGCCTTGATGGCCCATTCTTTGTGCAGACTATTGGGGAGCGGGATATAAACCGCCTCAATGTCCGGGCTGGCGAGCAGCGCCTCATAGCTGGCATAACTTTGCGGTATGCCGTTTTCTTTTGCAAAGGCCTGCGCCTTTTCGGGGGTCCGGCTGGCTACAGCCCTGATTTCCATGTTGGCTGCAAGTTGTGCGGCGGGAATGATCTGTTTTCGGGCAATTCCGGCACAGCTGAGGATACCGATCTGAACTTTTTTCATGA
>CALCQT010000228.1 GCA_937894825.1 uncultured Anaerolineaceae bacterium | reverse complement strand
CGGCGCTGACGGCCTCCGCCTCCAAACAGGCCTGCAGCGCGGCATCCGTCAGCGCCGTCCCATGACGATCAATCGAAATCCCGCCGATATCCAATTCCGTGAATTCAAACGCGACACCGGCACGCTCTGCAACGGCTTTCAGCACGCGCACGGCCTGCACCACAACTTCCGGTCCGATCCCATCGCCGGGTAACAATACGATCTTTTTCTTCATTTCCGAATAGGTTCCGGTTTTCGTCATTTGTGATACCCGCCTTCGTAACCTTGAATTTCTTCGAGAAACGATAACAGATAGTCCAACTCATCCTGGCCTGTCAGAATGCAATGTTTTGAAAACGGATCCATCGCAAAAGGCGCCAGCGCGCCATCCGGCAACGTCACAACCTGAGAAGCCAGATCAACCGCCCAGTTCGCAAAGGGATTAGTTGAAAGGATCGCCGCCATCTTTCGATGCGTTTCCGCGTCGACCTGCACCGGCAGCAGGCCGTTTTTCAGTGCGTTATTGCGGAAAATATCACCAAACGACTGCGCAATCACCGCTCGAAAGCCAAAACCCATCAGCGCCCAGGAGGCATGTTCACGGGAGGATCCGCAGCCGAAGTTAATTCCGCCAAACAGTATTTTCGCGGACCGGTACTCTGATCGGTTCAGGACAAAATCAGGGTTCGGACCGCCGTCCACAAGATAGCGCCAGTCATAGAACAAATTCGCGCCCAGCCCTTTTTTATCGGTTATCTTGAGAAAGCGCGCCGGGATAATCTGATCGGTGTCGACGTCGTTGACCGGCAGCGGCACAACAATTGAGGTAATTTTTTTGAATGGTTCCATATATCTCTCCCCCGCTCAATTCCGAAACAGCCTGCGAACATCCGTCACCCGTCCGGTCACAGCCGCCGCCGCAGCCGTCAGCGGGCTGGCCAAAAATGTCCGCCCCCCTTTGCCTTGCCGGCCTTCGAAATTACGGTTACTGGTGCTGACCGCGTATTGTCCCGGCGCGATCTGGTCGCCGTTCATCGCGATGCACATGCTGCAGCCCGGTTCGCGCCACTCCGCGCCCGCTTCCGAGAACACGCGCGCCAATCCTTCCGCTTCGGCCTGTTTCTGAATTTCTTCCGACCCAGGCACAACCAGCACCCGCACGCCTTCCGCCACCTGTCTGCCGCGAAAAACTTCCGCCGCCAGGCGCAGATCTGAGATCCGCGAATTGGTACAGCTGCCGATGAAGACAACATCCACCGGATGCCCGTCCAGTTTGGTCCCCGGCCTGAGATCCATATAGCGCAGCGCTTTCTCCAGCGCCGCCCTTTCCGTTGCTTCCGAAACCGCCGCCGGATCCGGGACAGTCCCGTTGACCGGTATGCCCATGCCCGGATTCGTCCCAAAGGTGATCA
>CALCQT010000227.1 GCA_937894825.1 uncultured Anaerolineaceae bacterium | reverse complement strand
TCATTTCGCTGGTGTCGGAATGACCGTAGGCTGCAGTGTCACTGTCACGGTGGTACCCGTCGGCTGGGCCACGGGATTCTGATCAGTCAGAAAGATGGTCGAGGAGTTATTTGTACCTGTTCCGGATTGACCATTGGCCGGGGCAGTCACGCCATTTTGACCGGAAATGGTAATATCAATCGTGCCCGGCATAATCGACTGGATCGAAATCCCTTCCCAGGAGGATATATCAATCCTCGGCTCCAGCTGATAATGACCGGCCTGGTAATCCTGTAAGTCCAGCACAGCATACAGTTCCTCCGCATTTAACTGATCCAGCACCGGCTGCGGACCGCTGAGGTAAAGGTCAACCGCTTCGGGTGAAAGCGTCGCTTGCACGCCTTCATCCAAACCGATCACATAGACCGGAATATTATTTAGTGTCAGGGCGCCTTCGATCGGAACAATATCAACATCCACCGAAACCGATTGATCTCCCACCAGAGAAACACCATCGGGAAGCACCAGTCCAATTTTAATCGCCGCCCGCCCGGTCATCGTGCTCAAATCAACCGATTCGGTTTCAACAAAACTGGGCAGGCTTTCCAATAATGTCCGGTCGGAGGAGTAAATGGTCACCACGCTCGGATCCACAGTTATTTTCGAGACACGATAGCCTGAAGGGACGGTTCCGGGAGTCACCACTTTTACCGCGACGACACGATACCCTCCGCGCAGATTAATTTCCTGTGTAACCTCAACTTTTTCCGGCAGGAAAGTCAGTCCGGAAGAGATCACAGATCCGTTTTTATTCACCGCGGCCACTGAGATTTCTTTTTTGATTGACTCTGTTGCCTTCGAATGGTCCAGAATCACGCGAACAACATCAATCTGATCTAGAAGCGAAACCGAACCGCTAACCTGAATCTTGCTCTGCGAGGCAACCGGTGATTCCGCTTTGAAAGCAGTCGGAACCACACCCGATTCCACCACGGTCAGATCAAAAGTTCGCGTTTCATACCTTTCCAGAATCACTTTAATGGTCTGCGGCGAAAAGGAGGTGATCAGAATCGGTTCAATTCCGATCTGAATCTTTACCGGAACCTCATGTTCTCCCGGCTCCAGTCCGGTCACATCAACAATGGCCTTTGCAGGAATCCTGGAATTGGTGATTCGTTTCCAGGTCGAAGCCGGCGCCCTGAGGTTAATAGATACCTGCTCCGGCAAGACATTGGTCATGACCAACCCTTCTCCCAGTCCCGTTAATTCGACAGTAACAGTATTGCTGAATCGGCGTTCTTCGGTCGGATCACTGGAGGTAATTGCAACAACCCACACCGTCAGCGCAAGGATCAACGCGACTGCAAATGATCCCAGGCTCCGTAAAAGAGAGGCCAGTCGTTTTTTCATTCCTTGCCTCCATTGTTAAGCCGATCCCAGGCATAAATTAAAAAATTCTTAATCCGGATACTCACCGGCGTCGGTTCCGGGATTTCATATAAATCCGTCAGCATCGCTTTCAAGCGTTCATGACTGATACCACGAATGATTCTGCCATCATACGCCAGCGCAATTGAACCGGTTTCCTCGGAGATGACAATTGCAATCGCATCGCTGCTCTCGACGATGCCCAACGCAGCCCGATGCCGCAGCCCCATCTGCCGGTCCGGTGTTTTATCCAGCACATTACGGGATGAAAGCGGCATAATACAAGCCGCGGCGGTTATAAGCCCTTTCCCGATAATGACCGCGCCATCATGGAGCGGCGTATTCGGATAGAAAATCTGCAGCAAAAGCTCAGGGGACACGATGGACTGCATCATCACCCCGGTCTGAGCATATTTGTCCAAATCGTCTCCTCGCTGCATCGCGATCAATGCGCCGTGTTTTCGATCCGCAAGCCGGGAGCATGCCAATACGATCGCGTCAATAACCGAATTCATCTCCTCAGCATAGGGAATGTGGATCAGGAACAAATCATGAAAAGTTTGGACCCGTCCCATTCTTTCAAAGGCGTGCCTGATTTCAGGCGCGAACACGACCGGAATTACAATCAAAATCACCGGCATGACGCTCCGGATCAACCAGGTGAAGGCAGGCAGATCCGTCAGAACAAATAATAAGGCTACAATAATCAGAACGATGACTGTCCCGCGTAAGAGTGTCGTCGCCTGTGATCCGCGAACAAAACGAAAGAGAAAAAGGATAATGGCGGTTACCAGCAGAATATCAATAACACTGTTCCAGTTAAACCGCTGCCGGAGGAACAATATTTCAGAAAGAATCTGCTGCATAACAACCTCGGTTCAGTTGATGGGATGATATGTTGCCGAAAAAGCTAATTGTTATATTCATTGTATCTATAATCCTAAATTGCCGTCAAGATCCTTCTTCTCCAGTCCAATTTCAAACAGGAAGCAGACAAAACATAAACTTCACGCACGCGGAAAAACAGACCCGGAATCATCCTGAATCAGACGATTCCAAAGCATCAGCGTATGTTCCCATAATTCTTCCAGCGGAACCGCTGTGTCGATAATGGCATTAAATCGATAAGAATTCCAGTCAATTGATTTCTGAGCGGCAATCCGGTGGACCGCTGTTTCATAGCTGTATCCGCGTTTCTCCATTAACCGCGCGATCCTGATTTTCTCATCCGCATCGGCCAGCCAGCACTGCGTACATAAATTCTTCAGACCTGAGTCCATTAATTTTATGGCCTCAATCACAACCGGTCGCTCTGCTGCAAGAATCAACGAACGGATTCGCTGCGTAACCGCGGGATGCAGCACAGATTCAAGCCATTTCAATTCGTTCTCATCCGAAAAAACAATCCGGGCCAGTTCCTTTCGATTAATCTCCTGCGTCTCGCTTATTTCGGTGGATTGCAAAACAGCCTCTCCATATCGGGCCACGATCGGCGTATAAGCAGGTTCACCCGAGTGAATCAGCTCATGACTGACCAGATCGGCATCAATTCCCAGACAGCCGGCCGATTCAAGCGCCCGGCGAATTTCGCTCTTTCCACTGGCAATTGCACCGGTCACGCCCAAAACCAATTTTCTGTTTCCACTTTTCATTGTTTGCCTTTAACAGTTTTTTGTACCCGCAACTCAACGGTACCCATAAGAAGCACAAATCGCCTGTCCGTCACGCACAATCGCCATCACAGTATTATCATTCGCATAAATTGCCTCAATATCGGCCGCGATCCGGACAACGTCTTCACAATAGCGGGTGGCATTGGTATGCATATACGCCAGCGCGCCGACATAGCTAAAATAATAAACCACGCTGGAACCGGACAACGGCAGCCCACCCAATTCAATGAGCGGATTCCCCGGATCGTCACACTCACGCACCGTGCAGCTCTCCAACGCTCCGCAGCCATAAGTCGCACATTTCAATGCTTCAATTGCGGCTTCATAATTTCTGGCTTTATAATAATTCACGCCTAACCGGCCATAAACATCTGCGTTATAGGGGTTAATCTGCAGCGCTTTTTTAATATTCAACCCGGCCGCATAAAAATCGCCGGTTTGTGAATACGTATTTCCGATCGCCAAATATGGCAGCGGATCCGAAATACCCAGCTGGTCATTAACGCGGGCAGCCTTTGCAAACAGCGCAAGCGCCTCGTCATACATGCCGATCTGCCGCCAGTTCACCCCGGTCCGGATCTGCAGAAACGTCATATTCGGGGACAAAGCCAGCGCACGGGTGTACGCATCAATCGCGCTGCGGTATTGGCCGTATGATTCGAGCAAAATACCCTGCACCCGATAAACGTCAAACATCTCCTCACTGTTTGGATCGCCATATTCCAGCGCCTGGCCCATCATCTGCTCAGCCCGCACATAGTTTGCCTGATCCAAAAGGATCTCGGCATAAAAGGCATATGCCAATGCGTTCCGCTGCCCATAATCCACCGCACGGCGAATATAGTCCTCTGCAGTCGCCAGATTGGCCTCTGCATCCGCACCGCTCAAATCCTCACTGGAATACCACAAATAAACCAGCGCCAGCACCGCATAAAGATTCGAGTCTTCGGTAAAAGTGGTTAATCCATCTTCTAACAACGCAATGGCCTTTGTCAGCGTCGCTTTCTGTTCCGCGTCCGTTGTCTGGGAACCGGTCATATACGCCAGCGCCCGGCCTTCCTTCCAGATATATTCAGCCTGATTGGGGTCCAATTGTGCCGCCGCCGCATAAGCATCCGCGGCCTTTTGCAGATTTCCGGAAGCGAATTGTGTCTCCGCTTCCAATGCATGGGACGCCGCGTCACGCGTCGGCACCAGGGTCGGCAACCAGGGCGAAACAACCTGCTCTGTCAACACGGCTTTCAACAAGAAGAAGCTCATCACACACAGAAATAACAGCAGCATTACAATGCCCGGATTGGAGCGGTTTTTGTGTTTGAAAGCTAAATTTTTTCCGGTTAAGTTCATAAATCAATTGTAATATATGGATTTCTTTTTCATCCGATGGCGTGAGGCTATTATATTAAATAATAATTTCCCGCTCGGAAGTAAAAACTCAAAATTTATCATCATTCTACAAACAAAATTTACCAAAAATTTTCATGATAAATTTGACAAAAAAGGCTCTTGCTGTTATCACTTCACCAGATGGAAATGAGAACGGCAAGAGTCCCATAAATTTTTGTGACCGCTGCCTTACAACAGCGCCGCAAAACAAGCTCAAAATGATTTCCAGCGGCAACCTTTGGTGATAGAGAACGTCGACCGATCAGGGTTTGGGATTACAACCATCAGCCGTATTTCCATAAGCGCAGTACCAGCAGCTCCCCGCATAATAGGATTGGGCATCAAAGCAATCCGCATTATATAACCCGGTGATATAACCCGCCTTATCGTAAACCTGATTCCCACCGATAAAACAGGTGCCCTCATCAACAAAGTAACCGGCCGCCACACATTCTTCAAAATTCGTTACGGTTTGCGGAGGATTCAGAATACCGTCCACCGCCGCCAACTGTTGATAAATCATCTGACGGGTTTCCTGGCATTTCATTGCCGCCGCATTTGCCGACGCGGCGTCCGAATTAAATTCATAGTACTGATTCCAAAGCGTAGCGATCATTTCAGGTACAAAACCACCGATGATCAGATCAA
>CALCQT010000226.1 GCA_937894825.1 uncultured Anaerolineaceae bacterium | reverse complement strand
CTACACTCTTTCCCTACACGACGCTCTTCCGATCTCATAAGGAGGCGGATTGGTGGGGGTTGAAGTCGGCCCCGGCGTGACCCGCTCGCATAGCGGGATATGAATGGTTGAACCCGCCACAACAATATCACTGGCCAGGCCATTGTACAACCGGATATCATCAGTGGAAACGCCGAAATTCAGCGCAATTCCAAGCAGCGTATCCGTATTCGCAACGACATAGTCATAAAAACCGCAAGCAGCCAGCGTCGCTTCCGAACCGGTCAAAGTCCCGGTCGGTAACGGCGTCACGGTCGGCGTCGGCTGCGGGATCATCAGCACCTGTCCCGGAGAAAGATAACAATCCGATGAAAGATTGTTCTCCAGAACAATGCTCGGAATCGAAACCTCAAACAAAGCCGCAATCGACGCGCACAAATCACCGTCTTTCACGGTATATTCAATCGGAGCCAGCGGTGTTGAAGTCATCTCCATCGTCGGCGTGAACGTGATCGTAGGCGTCGCTGTGTTGGTAGATGTCGGAGTCGGTTCGACCACCCGTCCGGTTTGTTGAAGCAGGAAAAATACCACTGCCGCGCCCACTCCCAAAATAATGATCGCCAAACCGATCGCAATCGGCAGGCTGAGCGTGACTTCAGGAAGCCGCGGTTTTTTATTGAGAGAAGATTCCTTTGCTGCACCGCTCCGGCGGCTCTTCGCCGGTTCTTCAGCAGCGCCGCTGAAAGTTCGACCGCACACCAGACAGCGCACGGCAGTTTCATTCATACGGGTGCCGCAGGTAGGGCAAATTTTGGTTTTAGGCATCATGGAAGAATCTGGCATTTTATGGGTACTCAGTTAGAAATTCCTTTTTTGTTTCATTCATTATACGTGAAAAAAAAGAAAATGAAAAACGAATCGCCAATAATTCGACATCAGGCATTTTCTTTTTGCGGGGTAACTTTTCAGAATCATCCAAAACAGAACATGGTATAGTATTTTTATGGATAATCATCTTTCTCTCTATTTGCATATACCGTTCTGCGCCAGCCGCTGCAGCTATTGCGACTTCAATACGTATGCCGGCAAAGAGAATCTGATTCCTGATTATATCAAAGCGATTCAGAAAGAGCTCCGGATAAACCGGCAGATGCTGGTCCTGAATGAACCGGTGCACAGCATTTATCTTGGCGGCGGAACGCCCAGCCTGCTTCAGGCTGGAGAAATCAGCGTGATACTCCAATCCATCCGTGAAATGTTCAATGTCAATGCGGACGCCGAAATAACCATTGAAATGAATCCGGGTGACGTAAACAAAGAATTGGCGGCACAATTGGCACACACCGGCGTCAACCGCGTCAGTCTCGGGATGCAATCATCAGACGCCCGCGAATTGAAATTGATGGGAAGAAGGCACAGCCCGGAACAAACGTTGGCGGCAGTCGAAGCACTCAAGTCGGCCGGCATTACCAATTTCAGCCTGGATCTGATTTATGGCTACCCGGAACAAACGATGGAAAGCTGGCAAAGATCATTGCAGACCGCGCTGAGTTGTTCTCCGGCCCATATCTCGCTGTATGCGCTCAGCGTTGAAGAAGACACGCCGCTGCAGAAGAAAATCGAACGGGGCTTACTGCCCGAACCGGATGATGATTTGACAGAGGAAATGTACCGCACCGCGGAAGATATCCTTGCGAACCATGGATTCCTGCACTATGAAATCTCTAACTGGGCTCGCACAGCAGAAAAACAAAGCAGACACAACAACCAGTATTGGCTGACCGATCCGTATCTCGGATTGGGAGCCGGCGCCCATGGCAACGTCCACCACGTGCGGACAAGAAACCATGGCGCCATCGAAGACTATCTCGAGGCTATGCAAGCACCCAAAAACCGGCTGACCGGATTCCCGGCCGCGGCTGAAGTCATTCCGCAGACAGAACTGATGGAAATGCAGGATTTTGTGATCCTGGGGTTACGCCTGCTGCAGACCGGTGTCTCCCAGGAACGATTTGAGCGTCGTTTCGGCGTCACGCTGAATGAAATCTTCCATTATCAAATCGACCGGCTGATCGACCAGGGCCTGATCATCTATGGCCCCGACGGGCGGCTCCTTCTGCCGGAAGCGAGCCTTTTTATTTCCAACCGGATCTTCCGGGAATTTGTCTGATCTTTTGCTGCTTAAATCACATTCACGGTTGTTCCATAGCCGAAGGTGTCAATTTTTAATTCGCCCGCAGGCGGTTGTGCCCAACGGTAGAGCCACTTGGCCTGTTCGTTTGGCATGTTCACACAACCCCGGCTCATCGTCATCCCGTAATTGGTGTGCCAATAGGTACCATGCGTCGCCACGCCATTGACCGGCTCGAAAAAGCAGACCCAGGGGACGCCAGGCAGCTCATACGCTTCGATATCATCGGTAATCTGTCCATCTCCCATATGCTTGGAGGGCATTTTATTCTGAATATTAAATGTCCCGCTCGGTGTATTGGTCGGGATGCGTCCTTCTACCTTCGGGCTGGGGATTCCGGTCGAAACGCGTGTCGTCATCACCGGTTGGTCATATTCGAATGCAGTCAATTCCTGTTTTGAGATTGAAATATCAATTCTTTTTCCCGTCCATGGAATCTCGGGGGAAATCGGTGCGATTTCGCTGGCGGGGATAATCCGTATGTGTTCCGCCGGCACATAATAATCCAGCCGGTCAATATCAAAGAACTCATCCTTGATGCGGTACCAGGGCCGGCCATCCGCGCCATCCACCACGCCAACCACCCAGTGCACGGACTGATAATACAAACGGTAGACATCCCGCCAGCTGCCGTCCGAATTCAGGAGCCGCGCCTGCGTGAGGGGCACCGTTACTTCGCCAAGTTTCCCCGGCAATTCAGTGTAATTAACCGAATAATCGACTTCATTCAACCGTGTCTCCACCAGCTGAAGATAACCCGAATGAACATACCCGCCCCAGACACGGTACCAAACCGGATTATATCCCGGCCCATACTCTGAATTAACTTCATAATATACATTTAAAAGATCATCGCGGTATTTTTGATACAGGATCTGGCTTTCATCCCAGGGCTGCTTGTAAACACTTATGTTCTTGATCGCCACACGGGCGGTCTTTCCGCCTTTCACAGACAGATCGTTTTCGGCATAAAACGGCCGGAATGCCAACGCACCCGCGCCGGCGGCAATCATTTTCAAAAAATCGCGCCGGTCAGGTTTTTGATTATGATAACGGTTCATCTTATAAAATCCACTTTACATACTCACACGCTGTCAGGTCAATATAGAGCGCATCCACCTGGTCACGGGAGAGCGCCAGAAAACTGAACGAAATCGAGCGGTAAACCGCTTTGCTGCTCAACTTTGACTGGACATCCTCCATGAAAACGCCCAATTGATGCCGTTCTACAATTTTCCAGACAGCTTTTTCAAAATCGGTCGAATTCACCCCAATGACCTTCATCGGCATGTCGCATGGGAATTGCAATCCCAACGCCGCGGGTTCCTTCGCCCCGACCCCATCTTCATCAATATATATTTCTTTACTCATTGTTCGAAGTATATCATGGCTGTTTTTAAGAAAGAATAAAACCTATACAATTCAAATTATTTTTTCTTTAAGAACCGAAAAACTATTGTCCATCCTGATTAACCGCCTGTCATAAAAAAAATAAGAATCGCGAATCACGGTCCCGGGACGATTATAATTGAATAAAAATTCAATGAATAGTTATTCAGCCAATGGAAACAAGAGCAGAGCAGAAAGAAAAAAGACGAAAAGAAATTCTGGCAACGGCGCTGGATCAATTCATCCGACGCGGCTATGGCGCCACAAAAATCACAGACATCGCCACAGCTGCCGGCATGAGCGTGGGGTTGTTATTCCATTATTTTGAATCCAAAGAGGCGCTGTATATCGAGCTGATCCAACTGGGCGTCACTGTTCCGGCAGCGATGATCAGCCACTTAGCCGGACTGGAACCGCTGGCATTTTTCGAGCGTTGTGCACAGCAAACACTGGCATTTGCCGCAACGTCGGATTTTTCAGCCAAAATGTTCGTGCTGATGGGAAACGCTTATTTCAGTGAAGGCATCCCTGAGGCGGCACAGGAAATCGCCATAACGGCAAATTTCTATCAGGAGTCCGTTCCGCTGGTGATCGCGGGACAAGAAAATGGCACGATCCGGCAGGGCAATCCCCTTGCGCTCAGCACAGCCTTTTGGACTGCCATTCAGGGTTCGGTGGAAGCCTATGCGCTTAACCCATTGTTGCCGCTGCCCGAAGCGGCGTGGATCGTGGATATTATTCGGGCAAAACAAGAGGAGAGCAAATGAAAAAAGTGATTATTGTCGGCGGAGGAATCGCCGGATTAACCGCGGGGGTCTATGCCCGGCAGAGCGGATTGGACGCCACAATCTTTGAAATGCACAGCATTCCGGGCGGCAATTCGACCAGTTGGAAACGGAAAGGCTATCTGTTCGAAGGCGGCATGCACTGGCTGGTCGGATCCAATCCGCAAACGCCGATGCACCGAATCTGGCAGGAGACCGGCGCCTTGTGGGAAAACAATCCGATTTACAATCGAGATCCGTTTCTCACCTATGTCGGTGGAGCAAACACCATCTCCCTGTATCGCGATCCCGAACGGCTTAAACAGCAATTTATGCGCATTTCACCGCAGGATTCCAAGGCAATCAATTCTCTGATAAGTGATATCAGGACGCTCGGGAAAATGTCCATGCCGGTCA
>CALCQT010000225.1 GCA_937894825.1 uncultured Anaerolineaceae bacterium | reverse complement strand
CTTGCCGGTTTTGAGTACCAGCTGCGCGGCCTCGGGGATGGTCATGAAGTAGCGTTTCATCTCCGGATGGGTGATGGTGACCGGACCGCCTTTTTTGATCTGGTTTTTGAACAGCGGGACGACACTGCCGCGGCTTCCCAGGACATTCCCGAAGCGTACGACGGTGAATTTTGTATTGGAATGGCGGGATTCGTTCAGCACCACGTTCTCCGCCAGCCGCTTGGTCGCACCCATCACGTTGACCGGGCGCACGGCTTTGTCGGTCGAAATCATCACAAACCGTTCCACCTGAAAGCCGGCTGCCGTTTTGACCATGTTCCAGGTCCCGCGGATGTTATTGGTGACCGCGTCGCCGGCGTTGTGCTCCATCAGCGGCACATGTTTGTGCGCTGCGGCGTGGAAAATGATGTCCGGCCGGTAATTGCTGAAAATGTCTTCAAGCCGATTCAGATCGCGGATATCGCCGATTTCCGGAAAGACCGCCACTTCGGGGTAGGTCTCCTGCATTTCAATATAAGTCTCGAAAATGCTGTTTTCACCGTGACCCAACAGGATGATCTGCTTCGGGTTCCAGCGGGCGATCTGCCGGCAGAGTTCCCGTCCGATGGAACCCCCGGCGCCGCTGACCAACGCGATTTTTCCGACCAGGATGGCCCCAATGTTTTCCTCGTCCAGCTTGACCGGATCGCGCCGCAGCAGGTCGGTGATGTCGACTTCCCGCAGTTTGGTGATGGAAATTTTTCCGCCCAGCAGTTCATAAATGCCCGGCATGGTTTGGAAGGAGATGCTTTTCGAGCGGCAGGCGTCGGAAGCCAGCCGTACCACCCGTCCGGGCGCGCTGGGGATGGCAAAGAAACAGGTATCGATGGCGTATCGTTCGATCAGGCGGGGCAGGTCGCTGATGTTCCCCAGGACCCGGATGTTATGAATTTCCTGATGCAGTTTGGCCGGGTTATCGTCAATGAAACCGACCGGTACAACGTTCAACTGCGGATTTTTCTGAATTTCACGGCAAACCATGGCGCCCGCGTCACCGGCTCCAATAATGAATGCGCGTTTCTGATTCCGTCCTGACCCGGTTTTGGAGCTGCTGTTCATCTCGGCCAGATAGCGGAAAACAAAACGGGAGCCGCCCACCGCAATCAGGGAGAGCAGCCAGTCGATGATCAGCACCAGCCGCGGAAACCCGATGAAGACGCGGGCTGCCGCCAGCACGAAGAGCGTGGCCGAAACCAGCGCGGATGCTGTGGTGACGGCGATAATGATGATCCTGAGTTCGTTGATGCTGGCGTAGTTCCAGATGCGGCGGTAGAGACCGAAGAAACGGTAGACGAAGGGTTTAATGATCAATGCCGCGCCGGCCATCCATAGTGCGGATGGAAAGTATTTGAAGAAAGTCACCCCGACTTCGAAACGCAGAAAATAACTGCCGAAAACGCAGATCAGGATGAAGACCAGGTCGACCAGGAGAAAAAAGGCGCTGCGCAAGCCTTTCCGCAAACGTGGGATCATGAGTTATCTTCCTTTCAACCCGAGCACAGATCGCACCGTACGCGTCAGGATTGAAAAGTCCAGCAGCATGCCGCGATGTTTAATATAGTAGAGGTCATATTCAAGTTTGATCGCGTTCTGTTCAACGCCGGAGGCGTAACCGTAGTTGATTTGGGCCCAGCCGGTGATGCCGGGGCGAACCAGCAGGCGGCCACGGTAAAACGGGATTTCTTTTTGCAGTTCCTTCACGATGTCAGGGCGTTCGGCGCGCGGCCCCACCAGGCTCAGATCACCCCGCAGGACATTGATGAACTGCGGCATTTCATCCAGATGGCTCTTACGCAGGAAACGCCCGACGCGAGTGATCCGCTGGTCGTTGTTGCAGGCCGGGCGGGCAACACCATCCGCTTCCGCATCTTTGATCATGGTACGAAATTTCAAAATGTGGAAAGGGTTTCCGCGCAGCCCGAGCCGTTCCTGCGAATAGAAAACCGGCCCGCCGGAGTCGATCAGGATCACCAGTGCGATGAACGGATAAAGAAGCGCGAAGATCAATGTGCCAACCAGACCGAGAAGGATATCCGTTCCCCGTTTGGCAATCTCCTGCAGTGCGCTTGAATGGGCCTGGTCGTAAAAGCTGCGCACCATCCAGTCCGTACCCAGCAGATAGACCGGGATGCGTTTTAAGACTTCCTCGTAGACAGTCGGCATGGTGGTGACGATCAGGCCTTTTTCTTCCGCCATGGTGAGCGAATCAAAAAGGTCCGGGTTCATGCGGTTGCTGATGGCCATGATAACCTGGCTGACCTGATGCTGTTCAACAATCTGGAAAAAAGCGTTGGAATCTCCCAGTACGGGATATCCGTGGATACTGGTACCGATTTTTTCCGGATCATCATCCAGGAATCCGATGACATTGAACGGAGCGGGTGTAACACTGTGGATGATCTCAGCGATTCGCGAGCCGGCTTTTCCGGCGCCGACAATCAGCGTGTGCATGCGGTATTCCGGCAGCGTAAACAGCCGGATATACAATAATCGCCATAGGATCGACAACAGTGCGGCGCAGATTAAAAACACCGCCACACCACGGCGCGGGAGCGCTTTCGGCGGAGCGACGAAGAAGATGAGCAGATAGGTTCCCAGTGCAAACAGGCTGGCGATCAGGATAAAGCTGAGCGTATATGGGACCGAACCGGCTCTTTTTAAGTCGTAAAGCGGCGCCATCAGGATCAGCCAGATAATGGGCAGGATGTAGAACCAGTCCTCCGGCCGTTCAGCGAAGAATTCCGGCGAGAGTCCCAGCCAGTCGTCTCCCTGTGCCCAGGTGATCAAGGCGATCAGGAGTGCCGCAACCGTGACCAGCAGGTCCCCGATAAACAGCACGATTTTACGTTCCTTCGCGCTGAAGCGGGATTTTATTGGACTAAGAAATGAATACTCAGCCATAAGTTTCGTGATTTTTCAAAGAATATATTGTTATGCGCTCATTTTTGTAACGGGCACAAAAACGGGAGGATAACAAAATTTTCTTTTTATCCGAAACACTGCCCGGACGAGCGGGTTGCGGGTTCGAGGCGCTTATTTGGAACGGATATGCGGTTTTTTCAAAATGATGTTTCAATCGGTTTACCTTCTGCCAGTTTGTAGGTTGAAAATGAGACACAAAATCTCTGACGAAAGCGGAGCTACGTTCTTGCCGGGTCCTTCCGGCTGGTGAAAGCCGGAATCAGGTTACGTAGAAATCCCCCACCCCAGCAGAAATGCATCACAACGATCGCCAGCGGCATTCCAATCAGAACGAGCGGGTCGTCGGTATCCTGTGGACCGGCGGCGCGGATCGCGACAGAAAATAATACCATAATATAGACAATCAATTCCAATGATAACACAGTTGAAAAGAACGGCACAAAAAATTGTCCGATCGTCAGAATAACCAGGCTCAGGACGAACAGCGGCGGGATGAGCTGGCGCGGGCGCAGGCTGTCCGGCGCCTTGGCGAGCATGCGCGGTTTCCAGAAACCGTATCGCCAGTATTGCCGGGCCAGGCTGATCAGGTCCGGCCGTGAAAAATAAATGCAGCGGATCTGCGGATCGAACCAGATTTTTCCGCCGGCTTTGCGGATACGCACGTTCAAGTCGTAATCCTCATTGGTCAGCAGATTTTCGTCAAATCCTCCCAGTTTGAGCAGTGTTTCTCTGCGGAATGCACCGAAAGGAACGGTATCGGCGTAACCCGCCTCTTCACTGTAGCGGTATTTTGCATCCCCCACGCCGAGCGGTGAGGATGCGGCCCTGGCGATTGAACGGGCCATCCAATTGTCTCCACCGGGACGGATCTCCCAGCGCCCGCCGACATTGTCGCCCAGATCCGCTTTCAGCGCATGGACGGAGCGTTCCACGTAATCTTCAGCGGGCACACAGTGTGCGTCCATGCGGATGATAAAGGCGCCGGCGGCTGCCTGGATGGCCAGGTTCAGTCCGGCCGGGATGATTCGTTTGGGGTTGGGGACCAGGCGGATTTCAGGCAGGGAATGCTCCTGCTGCCAGCGGCGAATCTCCGCGACGGTGCCGTCCGTGGAATTGCCGTCCGCCAGGATGACTTCGGTCCGGTCGGACGGATACGTCTGGCGGCTGATGGCGTCCAGCAGCAGGCGGATGGTTTTTTCCTCATTGTAAACCGGCACAATGATGGAAACTTCGGGCGGACTATCGTTAGGGCTTGTCGCGGGCATATCGTTCAGAGCGTCAGCGCGATGGCTTCGATTTCGACGGCCAGATCTTTGGGCAGTCTGGCGACCTGGATAGCGGAACGGGCCGGACTGTTCTCGCCAAAGAATTCGGCGTAAATTTCGTTCATGGCGGGAAAATCATTCATATCCCTGAGAAAGACGGTGGTTTTGACGACCTGTCCGAGGCTGCTGCCGGCGGCTTCCAGCACAGCCTGCAGGTTCAGAATGGCCTGGCGGGTCTGACCGCGGATTTCGTCCGAGGCCGGTTGCCCGTTTTCCGGCAGGGTGCCGAGTTGACCGGAGGTGAAGATCAGGTTTCCGGCTGCAATGGCAGGGGAATAAGGCCCGATCGGCTGCGGGATTTTGTCGGAAAGGATGATTTTTTTCTGGTTCATGTGGGTTGGCTCCTTTGTGGCGGACCGGATTTTACCGTGGCCATCCGCCATTTTCATATTGTAGCATAATATAGAAAGATTCCGGGCGGCGGTCCTGATGCAAGGCTGTCCTTTTTTGTTCCGCGAATTCTATTTGACGAGGGTGTCAAGGGTACGTGTTGACAATTAAACGGTCCCCCTCGTAGGGGAGCGCATCGCGCTTCCGTTGCGCCAAAGGCGCAATATTGCTGTTCAGGAAGGCATTTTCCCAATTTACGAAATCTGTGGATGCCGCGTACTGCGACCGCGGGCAACCATCGTGTAGCATGGTCGCCCCTACGAGGCAATGGGGCAATGAA
>CALCQT010000224.1 GCA_937894825.1 uncultured Anaerolineaceae bacterium | reverse complement strand
AGCGTTAGTTAGGACACATTTTCTGCTTTGGCTGCATTTACTTTGTCAATCGACAGTGCTGTCTCCTTATACAGAAAATTAATAAATAACTGTTTTATTTTTCACAAAACGAGGGTATAATCAACTCGTGTTCTAAGATTTCGTCTTGAATTTTTCAAAGGGAAAAAGAAAAGGATTGAAATATGAAAAAATCAGCATTATTAGCAATTCTGGTACTTGTTTTGGCGGTTTCTACCGGTGTTCTCGGTTATCTGTATTCCACAGAAACCGTAACCGGGCAGGATGTGGTTGTATCCCCTTCGGTTGCGATTGGTGATTACACCCAGAAATGGGCCTCTTCTGCGCATGCGAATTCCGCCTCGGAGGGTTTCCGTCACTGGGATGACAGTGAAGACGGAACCGTTCCCGCCAATTGTGCCCAATGTCATTCTTCCACCGGTTTCCTGGATTATTATGGACTGGATGGATCAGAGGCCTATGTGGTAGATCAACCCGCTAAAGTCGGGACCGTGGTGGACTGCTCGGTTTGCCATAACGACTACGTGGAGTCCAACCCGGTTGTGAAGTTCCCCTCCGGTATGGAAGTTGCTTCCACCGACGGCGTCGCAGCCTGCTGGACCTGCCATCAGGGTACGGAAGGCGGCATCAATGGCAACCTGGAAAAGCGAATCGGTGAGATTGCTCCGGATGATAAGGGCGAAACACTCGGTTTTGTGAACCCGCACTATTTGGCTGTTGGTTCCATGTATCTGGGTGCGGAAGCGAATGGTGGTTATCAGTATGAAGGTAAAACATACGCCGGGGCGTTCAGACACGCCAGCGGTGTGGAAACCTGTACAGACTGCCATGACCCGCATACACTCCACCTGGCCGATCCCGGTTATGAAAAATGCCAGACCTGCCACGCAGAAATCCAAGGCTACCCGGATCAGCGGTTGGTTCGCCGGACCAGACTTGACTATGATGGTGACGGTGATGTAAACGAATCGACCTACGATGAAATCAATGGTTTGGCCGAACAGGCATTGGCTTCAATTGTCACCTACTCGAAAAATATCGGCGGCGTTACGATTGGCTACTCCGATAACTATCCCTATTGGTTCGGGGACGTCAACGATAATGGTGTTCAGGATGAAGGCGAAAAAGCTTATGCGGATTGGACCCCGCGTCTGATGCGCGCTGCCTTCAACTACAAATTCGTCACCCGCTCTGCAGGTTACATCCACAATCCTGTCTATTCAGCGCAGCTGCTGATCGACTCGATCGAAGATTTAGCTGCCGGGGACGCGACGATCACCTTAGCCAGCTACAGCCGGCCGTAAAAAGGTCAAGGGGAAAAACGAATGAATGCAGCAGCAAATCGATCGACCCGGCGTGCATATATCGCACAATTAAAGATGCGAAAAGTGCTCTGGCTTGTGTTGTTTTGTGCAATGGTGTTATTCCCGGTCATCGTGACTGTGATTTCGAATTCGGTCAACGGGACTTGGCGTGCGGATTGGCAGCGTGACGTTGCTTCTTTCCTGGGGATGACGGGGCTTTCTTTAATGATCATGTCCTTCATTCCGATCACGCGGGACAAATTTATTACAGCTACGTTTAATTTGGATATTCTGTATAAATTTCATCACACGTTGGGTTTACTGGGGTTCTGGTTGGCGGTTTCTCATTTGGTGCTGCTTTGGATCAATAATCCCGCTATTGCAAATTTGTTAAATCTGTTTGTAAACAATCCGCTGTATGTCAAAGCCGGAACGCTTGGGCTTTTGGCTGCAGCGGTATTGGTCTTTATTTCTTATTTCCGCAAGGAAATAAAACTGAACTATGATATCTGGAAAATCGCACATTCCGTGCTGACCGTTGTAATGGTCGTTTTCGGAATGATCCATATCCTGGGCTTCAATTACTATACGGCAAGTCCATTGGTTCGCGGATATTACTATATTCTGCTGGCGCTGGCGATAATCTCACTTGTCTGGCTTCGTTTTGGGTCAGCCTTCGCGGCTTTGGGAAAACCATACCGCATTACGGATGTCATTGCTCAGAAGAACCTCATTACTGAGATCAAACTTGAGTATGCCGGTTCTGAGAAGAAGAGCCCGTTAGCTTATCACGCAGGGCAGATCGCCTGGATCACTATCCGACGCTCGGCTTTTTCCTTCCGGAAGCATCCATTTTCCATTGCGTCATCGGATGTGGATCAGAATAAGATCGGGTTCGCGATTCGTGAACTTGGCGACCTGACTTCCAGGATCAAAGATCTGAAACTGGGCGAAACAGTCTATGTGGAAGGTGGCTTTGGTACCTTCTCGGTTGATAAGCTTGGCGATAAAGGTTTTGTGATGGTTGCGGGCGGAATCGGAATTGCTCCGACCATGAGTATTCTGCGGACGCTGGCTGACCGGCAAGACAAACGGAAGTTCATCCTGTTCTATGGCAGCCGCGATCGCGACAGCATCGGCTTTTACGAGGAACTTGAAGACCTTTCGAAGAAAATCGATCTGGAAGTTGTACATGTTCTGGAAAAAACGGATGACCCTGCCTTTGAAAAAGGCTATATCACACAAGCCGTTCTGGAACGCCACTTCCCGAAAGATAAAGAAAACTACGATGTTTTCATTTGCGGCCCGGGACCTATGCTCAATATTGTGCTGAAATCTCTGAAAGGGATGGACATTCCGGAAGAGAATATCTGGGAAGAATATTACGAAATGGCTTAAGCCGCGCATTTTGGCAGGCAGTGACAGATTCTGCCAAACCGGTCCAATCCATGCTTATGAAAACCGGGCTCTGTTCAAATACGGGGCCCGGTTTTTGTTATGGGTGTCAAAATCGAATAACAATACTGTCATGTCGAGTGAGCGTAGCGAGTCGAGCTACGCATTCACTTCGTTCGACATCCTCATTTCCTATCATGGGTCTGATAATTTACGGAGCAAGGTGTTTTGCACATTCCCGTCCTTTGGAGAATATCAGACCTAAAATGATCATTGAGGATTTCTCGGCTCCGCTGGAAATGACAGAAAATTTATAGAACAACACCTTCTTAAACGTTTCATTTTTGATACCTGAATCTTGTTTTCTTTGAGCAGCGATTCTGCATAAATTCCCACTGATCTAAACCGCTCCGATTCTTTTACAAACCGCCAGGATGGCATGGATCTTGCAGGATGAAGTTTGACATTTCTTTTATTTTTCAACTAGGAACTGTCAATGAAAAAAGAGGATACTATGACTGAAAACAGTTTGGGACCAAAAATCTGTTCCGCCGGTTTTGCGGGGACCATCTCCGGAAAGAATAAGGAAGCAAATGATGAATTTGTGCTTTTTCATGAGAAGGAACCGGAAGGCATTGTCGGCGCATCCAACCTTTATGTTCTGACAGACGGAGTCTCCGGGACCTGGCATCCGGAAATCGCGGCGAATTTTGCCGCAAAGAAAATCATTTACTCGTTTTTCAAGAGTCATGATTTTGTGGACGCCAACAAACTGGCGCTGGCAATTCGCGAATCCGGGAATGAAATTTACGCGTTTTCGAAAGCGCAGCAGGAAATTATGGCGGTCGGCGTGGTCACGGCTGCTGTTACAGAAGGGAAACTGGTCATTGGCAGTGTCGGCGATGGTCGCGTCTATATTGTTCGGAATGGGAAGGTGTTTCAGATCATTGAAGAACAAAGCATTCTGGAGGAAAAGGTCCGGAAAGGCGAAATAACCCGGGAACAAGCTTTCACAACCGCTGCTGAAGACATCACAGCGGTTCCCGCAATCGGCACCGAAAAAGATACCGTCATTGATATTTATGACGGGATTGATGTCAAACCATCCGATATCCTCTTGCTATGCAGTCATGGATTGACTGCTTATATTGGGAAAAAAGAGATTCTGGACGCGGCACAGGCGGAAACGCCCAAAGAAATTGTCAACCATATCCTCGAAACGGTTTCCCGTAACGAAATCAAAGCGGATGCGTCTGTCATTGCGATCAGGATTTATGACGAAGAGTCAATACAAAATGTTGTTCGGAATGAAGGCGTTGTGCCTGCGCTTCCTGATCTCAACAAAGATATCCGCTCACAGGATATTCGCCGAAAAGCGAAGTCGAGGCAACCGCAACCGGGTGTAAAAAAAACAGGTATGGATAAACTGCCTTTTTATGTTATCGGCGGCTTATTATGCGCTTTGATTGCGGTGGGCGTGTATTGGTTTATAACCTCGGGCCGGGCCGGTATTCCGGTATCGGATCCGAATGTTACTGCAACCATGACCATTGATCCGGTGCAGGGCACATTGTCCGCGATTCGCCAGACAGCGGACGGCAACCAGTTCGCTGCGTTTGCTTCTACTGCAACGGTTCCCACTGAGCCGACTGCGCTTCCGATTGTCCCGACGGTTCCGGCTTTTATTGATATTGACGGCGCCGGCCCGACCGAGACCGAAACCGAAACAGGAATCGAAAACAGTTCTGTGCCTTCCGCCGAACCTTTGGGGACAGTCACGGGATCCGAAGTTGTGCAGGCTGCGGCGGTTTTGACCGAGACCACCGTGCCGGCCGCGGTTGCGGCGACATCGACGGAAGTTTCTCCGGCAGGGACCGCCACAATCTCTCCGGAGCCAACCATGACGCCAATTCCCGCGACACCTGTGCCGGAGGAAAAAGCTCCGATTGTCTCTGAGATTGATTCTGCGGAAATGGTTTTTGTGAGCGGTGGGAATTTTCTGCTGGGGGCCAGCGCGGAATTCTCCGTTGGTCAGGAAGACAGCCCTCAGGTGGAAGTTTATTTAGACCCGTTTTGGATTGACAAGACCGAGGTCACCAATGAACGTTATCTTGCCTGCGCAGAAGCTGGAAAATGCACTGAATCCGCTTATATGACGTTACGAAATGTGAATTATGCCAATTATCCGGTGACATATGTGACTGTACAACAGGCTGCGGATTACTGTGCCTGGGCCGGGAAACGGCTGCCGACAGAGGCGGAGTGGGAAAAGGCCGCTCGCGGAACAGACGGACGAATGTATCCCTGGGGCAGTGAGGAACCGACCAATGAGAATCAACTTGCCAATATTCCGTATTATTCCGATCCGGAATCCGGGCTCAGTGCCGGGCTTTTCCCGGTGGGCAGTTTCCCGGAGGGAGAGAGCCCGTACGGCGCACTGGATATGGCCGGCAACGTTTGGGAGTGGACCGCTTCTTATTACGATATCGCCTATTATCAGCGTTTGCAGGAACAAATTGAGGCGGATGGGGATGTGGTGGAAAATCCACCCGGAGCGGAAAGCGGGATTGCGCCTGTGATCCGGGGTGGTTCAGCCGCTGAGACCGAAATTAATAATTATCTTTACTATACGCGAACAACAAACCGCGGTTATGTCAACATGTCCAGCAGTTACTATATCGGGTTCCGCTGTGTGATGACGGATACGCCTTAACGCTTTCGGGATAAAAGTACGAGAATCTTGTTCGTGGTTTTGCTGTTTGTGCATTGCACTCAGCAGGACCACGAATATTTTTTAAGGCTTGTTTAAATCTTCAGTTGCGCGCGGCCAGTCTGTTTTCTTATTCTCCGCAAATGGTGTACAATGCTTTTCGTAGGGAAGATAAGGACGCCGGTTGCTTGGAAAGAACCGGGAATACTAAAGGATTGAAATGAACGATAAAACGTTGCGTATTGTATATATGGGCTCACCGGAGATTGCGGCGCCCGCATTGCGTGCGCTGACTGAAACATATACGCTTACCGGTGTGGTGACCCAGCCGGATCGGCCAGCCGGGCGCGGGAAGAAGGTGTTTGCGTCCGCCGTGAAACAGGCTGCCGAATCCCTGGAGCTCCCCTTGATTCAGCCGGAAAAAATGCGTGATCCGGAAGCTTTTGAACGGTTGAAAGATTGGGCGCCGGATCTGATCGTGGTGATGGCATACGGACAGATTTTAAGAAAAAATGTGTTGGAACTCCCCGAATTTGGTTGTTTGAACATTCATGCTTCCCTGCTGCCACGCTGGCGGGGGGCTTCTCCGATCCAGGCTGCCATTGCCGCCGGCGACCGTCAGACCGGCGTTAGCATCATGAAAATGGACGAAGGATTGGATTCCGGCCCGGTTTTGGCGATGGAATCGATCGATATCCTGCCGGCTGATACGGCCCATTCTCTTTCGGGCCGAATTGCGGAGACCGGCGCCAGTCTCCTGCTGTCGACGATTCCGGGCTATGTGGATGGCGCGATTCTGCCCAAGCCACAGGATGAAGATGATGTGACCTACGCTCCGTTGATCAGGAAAGAAGACGGTTTGCTTGATTTCACCCTTCCCGCGGTTGCGTTGGAGCGAAAAGTCAGAGCGTATACCCCCTGGCCGTCCGCTTTTTTCTATCTGAACGATATGCTGGTGAAAGTCTATCGTGCCCATGTTGCGCCGGAAACGGAAAGGCCGGAGCCCGGGAAAAGGGTCCTGCATCAGGGAATGCCGGCGATTGGGACCGGCGAAGGGCTGCTGGTTTTAGAGGAAATTCAATGCGCGGGAAAAAAAGCTATGGATTGTAAGGCTTTTCTGGCGGGATATCGGGATTGGTTGTCGTGAGGGCTGAATGAAAATAGTTTGCTTTGGCGCCGGTGCGATCGGTGCTTATATCGGTGGGAGTCTGGCGCTGGCCGGGCACGAAATCACTTTTGTGGAGCGGCCGGCTTCCGTGCCGCGGCTGACGGCGAGCGGAATCCGGCTTGAATTGCCGGACGGTTCCCGCCATCATGTGACGAATTTCCGTGTTTTCGATAACTTTGAGGCTGCGGCAGCGGACGGATCTTTTGACTTGGCAATCCTCGCGGTCAAATCTTTTGATACGGACGCGGTGTTGACTTCACTGGCGCCCTGGCAGGCGGGATTGCCACCGTTTCTGAGCCTGC
>CALCQT010000223.1 GCA_937894825.1 uncultured Anaerolineaceae bacterium | reverse complement strand
GCCAATTTTATCGAAAAATTAACGATAGCATAGCATTTCCCCCGAAATTTTAAGGCGGATTGTCAATGTTTTGCAGCGGTGTTACACTTGGGTCGACTTCGAGTACCCACTCGAACAGCATTCCAAAGTTTGACCCATCAATATTTTCGGCGGCATAAATTATGGAGCCAAGTAACAAAACAATACAAATTGAATGGCAGCCACTCGGGCTGAAAACTGAGTCAGGCGAGGATCAAACCCTTCTCGCAGCCGCGCAAAAAAACGGCCTCCGCCTGGCCGCGGTCTGCGGCGGGAACGGCACCTGCGGCGCCTGCAAAGTGCAACGCCTTGCGGGAGAACTTTCCCCGCTTTCTGAGACCGAAAAAGAAAAACTCACACAAGAAGAGATTGCCTCCGGGTTTCGTCTGGCCTGCAAAGCCAAACCGCTGGGAAACGTAAAAATCCACATCCCGAAGGCCACGCTGCTGACCGAACAACGGCTGCAACTGGAGGGAGAAAGTTCATTACCCGACATCTCCGATTCAGCCCGCGTTATCCAAACAATTGACCTCACCATCACCGAACCAACCATAACCGACCATCGTGCGGACAGCGTCCGCCTGAAAGATGCTCTGACAGACTCCGGAATCGCAAATTGTACGATCCATCCTGCACTCCTCTCCACGCTGTCAGATGAACTCCGTTTATTGAAATGGCAACCCAGAGCAGTCCTGCGCGGCAACGAAGCCGTGGCGCTCTTTTCGCCTGAAATTCCGCCTTTAGGGCTGGCGGTCGATATCGGAACGACGAAAATCGCCGCTTATCTGGTCGACCTTGCCACGGGTCAAACGCTCGGACGGCAGGGAGTCATGAACCCGCAAATCGGATACGGCGAGGACGTGGTCAGCCGCATTGCGTATGCCAATGCCACGCCCGACGGACGAGAGACACTGCAACATGCGCTTATTGCCGCATTGAATACGCTGATCGAAACACTATGCGAAGAATGCGGTATGGCCCCGAAACAAATCGTCGAAAGCGTCGTGGTCTGCAACACAGCCATTCACCATTTCTTTTGCAACCTCCCCGTCAGACAGTTGGGCAAGTATCCGTTTATCGCGGCAGTCTCGGAATCGCTGAACCTCCCCGCGACTTCATTCGGCTTGTGCACCGCGGCTGGCGCTGCGGTCTTCATCCCGGAATGCGTCGCAGGGTATGTCGGCGCGGATCATCTCGCGATGCTGATCGGCTCGGGCATATACCGGACCAATAACACTATGATTGCGGTCGACATCGGAACCAACACGGAAATCAGTCTGTTCCATCAGGGCAGCGTCTACTGCTGCTCCTGCGCTTCCGGCCCTGCATTTGAAGGCGCTCACATCAGCTGCGGCATGCGAGCATCCGCCGGAGCGATTGAACGGCTGCGCATCTCCGGCAAAAAATCACATTATCAGACCATCGGCAACCAACCGCCGGTCGGCCTCTGCGGTTCCGGAATTCTGGATGCCGTGGCGGCATTGAGAACCTCCGGCATAATTAACCATCGCGGGAATTTTGATCCGGACTTTCCGTCCGTTCGGAAAACTGTTAAGAATTATGAATATGTCATTGCCGACGAGACTGAATCGGCAAGCGGGAAAGCCATTACCGTCACCCGGGCGGATATTAATGAGATTATCCTGGCCAAAAGCGCCATTCGCAGCGGTCTTGAAATTTTGATGCAGACCGCCGGCATTCAGGCGGAAGCGCTGGACGCTTTTCTGGTTGCGGGTGCGTTCGGGACTTTTTTGGATGTTGAGAGCGCAGTCGCCATTGGCATGTTCCCCGAAATTCCGCTGGAAAAATTCAGTCAGATCGGAAACGCCGCCGGCACAGGCGCCCGAAGTCTGCTCCTGTCATCCGAACTGAGGAAAGAAAGCAGCAGGTTAGCCACCCGCATGACCTATGTTGAGCTATCCGCTTATCCGGATTTCAATGATATCCTGGTCTCATGGATGTACTTATGAGAAGAGGTCAAGTGTAAAATGGCTTACCTGGAAGTTTTTCAAACCACATTCGCGTTATTCGTTCTCATTGCGATCGGATATTTTTCCCGTAAGAAGAAACTGATTGATGAACAAACCACCGTCGATTTTTCGCGTTTTGTAATCCGGATCCTCTTTCCGATCTACCTCTTCCAGGCTTCGTCTACCTATATGAGCAAGGAGTATGTTCTTACCGCACCGGTTTATTTTCTGCTGAACGCATTCCTGATTGTGATCCTCTTTTTTGTCTCAAAATTAATTTCAAAGCTGGCCGGAATTAACACTTTCAGAGAGCCCGCATTTAGGCTATGCGCAATCGTTGGAAACACCGGCTTTTTCGGTTTATCCTTTGCAGCCTCTTTTTTCGGTCCTGAAGCCGTTATCGTCGGAACACTCTACGACTTTGGCAGTTCGGTTCCTTTCTTCATGATCTTAATCCCATATCTTTTCCAAAAAAAAGAGAAGAAAAACTTGCGCACAATATTTGGTGAGCCGAGTATCATCGCAGTCTTAGCCGGATTAATCTGCGGATTGATCGGATTCAGAATTCCGGCTTTTCTGATGCCTTCTTTTGAAATGGCCAGCGGAATCACGCTGCCGCTGGCATTAATCATGTGCGGCTCGCAATTGGCCGGCGTCCAAACCTTCAGCGGGAATAAGTACATACAGGTATCCTGGGTGATCCTGGTAAAAATGGTCCTTTCACCGCTTATCCTGATGGCGATGGTTTGGTTTCTTCCGATTCCTGCACTGATGAAACAATTTCTTGTGCTCGACGCGGCCATGCCCACGGGTATATCCATGGTTAATTTTGCCCGTGTTTATAACCAGGATTCCGATTTCGCAGCCGTCAGCATTTTTGCGACCACCGTATTTTCGATCCTTTGGCTGCCTGTTTTGATGATTGGCCTGCCATTTATTTTCTGAAATATTTCAAGAAAATTTCACAATTTGTGCTTCTTTTCTCAAATAAAAAAGTTAGTCTATTAACGTTTTTCAGCCATTTCTCGTGCATTTTTACGTGTAATTTATCCTTTTCTACTGTTCAAACCACATTCGCCGCCCCGCAAGCAGACTTCATATTATTCATTTTTAATACATGACATTTGACGTCTTTCCTTTTTTTCAAGCCACTGTATAATCAATTTTATAAAATTTCTGAAATCTTTGAAATTTAAAATTAAAAATGAAAATCACTCTAAAAGAAATTGCCAAAGAAGCAGGTGTATCCCAAGCCACGATTTCCCGCATTGTTAACGGCAATGCGGTGGTCAGCTCATCGCTGGAACAAAAGGTTTTTACAGCGGCGAGGAATTTAGGTGTTGAGATACCCAGAAAAAAAATCCTGCGGGAACCGCCTAAGGTCCGTCCAAGCGTCATCGGCTTGCTGGTTGTGGATCTGGCAAATCCCTATTTTCAGGAAGTGATGCGCGGGGTCGTTGGCGAGGCCAAGCAAATCGATTATGGTGTTCAGATCTATGAAACAAAAGAAGATCTTCAACTGGAAGAGGAAGCCTTTTACTCAATCGCGAATTTTCACCTGGACGGCATGATTCTGTGTGGCATCCGGATGCCGGACACAAAATTGCTCTCCTTTTATCATAAGGCCGACATCCCAATGGTCCTTGTCAATCGCTATATCAAAGATTCAACCATTTGCTGCATCACCGTCGATCATCGAAAATCAATGTTTCAGGCCACAACCCACCTGATTGATCTTGGGCACAAACGGATCGCCTTCTTATCCGGTCCCAGCATGATCAGTCCCTCGATCAGAGCTTGGCCG
>CALCQT010000222.1 GCA_937894825.1 uncultured Anaerolineaceae bacterium | reverse complement strand
GACGAAGCATTCTATTATTTCCGTTTTGATGATTAAAAGGATCTGCACATGCCTGACTTGCTGCTTGGGATTGATGTTGGTACCACCGGCGTAAAAGCCATCGTTTTTGACACGGACGGAGCTGTCTTAGGCCAGGGATTTCATGAATATGGAATCATCCGTAACAACAAAGATTATGCTGAGCAGGATGCAGCGCAAATTTGGGAAGAAACAAAAAAAGTCATTCGGCAGGCGGCTGCCACGGTCGGCATGAACATTACCGCTTTGAGCGTCTCTGTGCAGGGGGATGCGGTGATTTGCGTCAATTCCAACGGCGACCCATTATCAAACGCGCAGTTGGGTATGGATTATCGCGGGAAAACCGAAAGCGAACTTGCCGAACAAGTGTTGGGAAAAGAATATCTCTTTAAAAAAACCGGCATGGCTCCGCATCCGCTGAATTCATTTATAAAGATGCTGTGGGTGCAAAGCAATGATCCGGATTTATATGCCAGAACGTACAAGTTTGTTACCTATTCGGACTTTATCCTGAAAAAATTGGGCAGCGACGGCTTCTTTATCGATTTGACTATGGCATCGCGTACCATGTGTATGGAACTTGAAACGTTGACTTGGTCAGAAAAAATCCTCAATGCCTTCGATTTCGATTCCGGAAAATTATCCCAGCCGGTGCCCTCAGGAACGGTGGTGGGGAAGATTTCTCCGACAGTAGCCGCAGCAGTTGGCATCAGTCCTGATTGCCGGTTGGTTGCCGGCGGTCATGATCAGACCTGTGCAGCGTTGGGTGCAGGCTTGATCAAAGAAGGCATTGCGCTGGACTCTCACGGAACCGCAGAAGTGATTTCAACCGCTTTTTCTGCCATCCGGAACAACGATGTGATGATGAATTGCTATTATCCTTGCTACGCACACACCGTCAGGGGAATGTATTTCACCTTCGCCTTGAATCATTGCGGCGGGATTTCGCTGCGATGGTTCAAGGAGTCTTTTTGCGGCGAAGAGACCTATGATGAAATCTTCGCCAAAATGTCTGATTCGGTCAGCGGCATCCTGGCGCTCCCGCATTTTACCGGATCAGGAACGCCAACCTGCAACTTCAATTCCTCCGGCACCTTCAGCGGCATACGGCTTAGCACAACAAGATATGACCTCGCAAAAGCGATTCTGGAGGGATTGGCTTGCGAGATGCGGATCAATATTGATCATTTCGCCAAGGCAGGGATATCTGTCAATGAATTACGATGTGTCGGCGGTGGGGCCAGGTCCGAAAAGGGACTGCAACTAAAAGCGGATGTCCTTGGATTACCGATTGCCACGCTTACGATACGGGAAGCGGCTTGCCTGGGAGCGGCGATGCTTGCGGGTGTAGGAACAGGCATCTATAAAAACGCGTATGCAGCAGCAGCGGCTCTAGTCAAAATCAGTACCATGTATACGCCCCGGCAAAACGTCCACGCGGCCTATAATGATCAATACGGGAAATATCTGGAACTCTACCGTTTTTTATGTAAAGACTGACCGTTCATCGATATCCGAAGCAATCTGATTGATTGTTTCTCTCATCCATCAGCCAGTTGATCTTGAAACAACGCTCATTTTCGGCTAATATCCATACATAGGCGTAATTACATGATTCGGGTATCAATGCAGAATTTACCTGAGAGGAAGTTGCTCCTATTTTTTTCGTACTTTGCACGAAAAAAAGAATAACAAGTTTGTCATCTTCGTTTATATCCTGTAAGGACGACTCTCGAAGACGCCCTTGGATGCCCGAAAGGGATGCGTTAGCGTCCTGCCGAGGTGGAAAGATGACACATTTGATGTTCTAACAGCCGGTATAATAGAGAAAAAATGAATTCATCAAAAGCCAAAATCACTTTTTTCTGTTTCCTGTTGTTTCTTCTCGCTGCCGCCTTTCAGATGCCTGAGACCCAACAGAACCCGGCCAGCTTTACTTCCGGAGAGTGGCAGTACATCATCGTTGGGGACACCGTCCAGATTACAGGATATACCGGCTTTTCGCGGGTGGTAGAAATCCCGGCTGAATTGGATCATTATCCGGTTACCGTCATCGGGGAAGATGTTTTCCGGGACCGGACGGAGATTCAACGCGTCCGATTCCCTGACAGTGTCGAAACCATCGGGCCGGCCGCTTTTCTGGGTTGTACTTCTCTGGAAGAGGTCATTTTTGGATCCGGACTAACGCAAATTCAAATGGAAGCCTTCCGCTATTGCGAATCGTTAAAGGAAATCTCATTTCCCCTTTCGCTGATGACCATCGGGACAGCCGCATTTGAGGGTTGTACCGGATTACAGACCCTCCTGTTGCCGGATTCGGTGATCGCCGTCAGTTCGAGTGCCTTCCAGTATTGCAGCAACCTATCCGACATAACTTTTTCAAGAAATTTGCGGACGCTTGGTGAAAACGCGTTTGATTCAACCCCATGGCTGGAAGCGCAGACCGATGAATTCGTTTTCGTCGGAAATTGGATCTTGTTGAAATATAACGGAAACGATCCTGTTGTCACTGTACCCATTCAAACCACAGCCATCGTTGACGCATTCATGAACCATATCACACTCGAAGAAGTCATTCTGCCGAGGACACTGACCGAAATTGGCGGAAATGCGTTTAATGGATGTCTCAATCTGAAATCAATCGATATCCCGGAGACTGTAATCTCCATTGGAAATTACGCCTTTCAGGGTTGTCGGACGTTGAAAGAAGTCGTGCTTCCGAAATCCTTAAAAACAATCGGGATCAACGCATTTCATGAATGCACCAGTCTTGAAACCATCGAGCTCCCCGCCGGCGTTAAGAACATTCACTCCCGCCAATTTGCGTTTTGTCCGGCTTTGACCCGTTTTGCCATACCGGCCACCGTGGATTCCATTCATGATATCGCCTTTGAAAACAGCAATAATATCACTTTCGAAGTTGTATATGGAACCCTTGGAGAGGAATATGCAAAAGAAAAGATGATTCCCTATACCTACCTCATCGAAAAAAATGCGGATTTTACTTTTCGTCGCAGTGAGGAAGGGATCGAAATCATCAGCTACCTGGGGCAGCTTTACGAAGTCCGGGTCCCCGATTTTATCGAGGATTTGCCCGTTTGGAAGATCGGCCCGGG
>CALCQT010000221.1 GCA_937894825.1 uncultured Anaerolineaceae bacterium | reverse complement strand
TTCTGGCAGGACCGGCACAATTCACGACCGTATTTCTTCATGGAATACTGTTGTTCCGCCGCCGATATTGGACCACCACATTCAGGACATAAAGAACCGCCGCCTGACGCGTCCTGTTGACCTGTATTGGCCGCTTGATTTCCTGCACGACTATTTGTATTACCAGCGCCGTTTCGTGTCCCTGTGGCCGATTTTGGCGCTTCTGCCTTGCCGTTCATGTCGAACCTGACATTGCCGTTTCGGTCCACAATTACAAGTTCTGATATTTCACGCCTGTCGTTGTATGCGATATGCGATACTGTGAACCTGGTGTTCGGGTAACACCTGAAAATATCTTTTGCCCCTTGCTTTTCGCTGTAATATTCAGAATCGGCCAGTTTGACATAAATGAAGGGGCTGGTGTATAACTCACGGCCGATCCCCACGTTGAAGCCAGCGCGCTTAAAAGCGTCTGAAGCCTGGCCTTTTTCCTTTTCTGTGTTACTCTCGACTCCGACGTCCTGTTTTCTGATCCAGGCTTTCTTCGTGTCGTCCCAGATGTCGATATTACAAAACAGGTTACCGTTTATAACCTCATGGGTCCTTTGCCAGTTGGAAGGGCCGAAGACCTGGTCAAGAATACGCATATCGACGCGGGCGTCTTTGTAGATCAGAAGGACAGCGCCGACGCGGCCGGCTTTATTCTTGCTGACACTCTGAACGCGACATTCAACGTCTTTGGCAGACAGCAAAGGGATTTCAAACTGCTTTACTTCCGTCATTACCGTTCACCACCTTTTCCCTGTAGTAATTACAGAATTCACAAGCCGCGCAGTAATCAATGCATTTCTTGTCTTTGCCAGGGCGAACCTGGATTTCGTCGCCACCGTTTTCCGCTTTCCACTTTTTAGCTTCTTCCATGCTGTCCAGGACACGAAGGGCGGTCTTGCGGCCTTTCTTCATGACCGCGAACTTGTCGCCGCTGTTGAATCGTTCTTCCGGTGTACAGATCGGAAGGTCTTCGTCGGCCAGCTTTTCTGCTTCTGCGATCTCTGCGAATCGTGCTGTCAGCCATTCTTCACATTCAACGAAGTCCGCTTCCTTGAACTTGAATTTAACAGTCTGGACCGGAAACTGTGGATAATCAGCTTTGATCTTCGCGTCGCGTTTGCTGTGGTCTTTCAGGAAGGCGACGATCTCGCCGCCCTGGGCGTCGAATCCGATCTTTCGGAGCATATAGCAATAGATCAATGTCTGGCGACGCCAGTTTTCGAAGTCTCCGAAAATGATCTTCCAGACGGAAGCTGTCTTATAGTCGGTGACGATCTTTGTGTCGTCGTTGTAAAGGTCAAACTGGCCTGAAAGGACGTATCCGGCAAAAGGGACCTTGATCCGTTCTTCCTTCAATTCGTTGTCGCCTTCCTGGTGCTTTTCAAGGATACCGTGGACGGCTGTTCCGAAAAGAAGCCATACCATGTCTGAAACGTCGCGTTCGATCTC
>CALCQT010000220.1 GCA_937894825.1 uncultured Anaerolineaceae bacterium | reverse complement strand
TATTCACAGCCCAGCCCCACAGCCAGGACACCGCCGATGTTGGGATGCCGGATCAGGGAGATCAACAGCCGCACCGCATATTCGTTGTCGGTGCATCCGGAAAAACCGATCACATCAACTTTCTGCGCAATAAAGGAGCGGATCGCTTTAATCTGGTTTGCTTGCTGCTGTTGACCGTCGACATATTTCAACTCAATGCCCCGTTTTTTCACCTTTACTGCCGTTTTGACGGGCAAAGCCCAGCCATCGGCGATCCAAAAGCGGTGTATTTTCGAATTTATTCATAGCGGATATCCAAAGGGGCGCCCGTCATAACGTCCAAGTGCGAAGAACGCTCATCATAAACACTTTTCATGCAATGTAAATGAACCCAGGTCCCTTTGCGGATCTGTTTTGTCGCCTTTCCAATCACAACACCATACTTTATTACAGGTTGATCTTCATCAATATCGCTCAACGCAATTTTATGGCCCGCCGGGATGGACACTACGGCCTCAAGACTTCTCAGCGGGCTGTCGCCAATCAACGTCACTTCCCCCGGCGCCAAGGGCGCCAGGGCAGTTGCAACATTGTCCGAAGGCATAATTTGGAATGCTTTTTGTATTTCCGTCACGAGGCGCTTCTCTTTATAAAATACCGAATTTTTCAAAAGCTGCGGTGGCCGTCATCCCATTTTCGATCGCCTTGCGGACGACTTTTTCACCCGCAGCCTTTTTTAACGATTTCTCCACAACTTCAGAAGCGGTCGCTTGCGGAATGATCAAAACACCATCGATATCCCCAAAAACCAGGTCGCCATCATGAATTGTCACCTGACCAATTTCAATCGGGCAGCGGAAATCGACAACCTGCGTGCGAACGCTGGAATCCTGCGCATAGCACCCGCAACTGAAAACAGGCCAATCCTGTTCCAGCACCTGTGGTGTATCTCTGTGCCAGCCGTCCACAACGGCCCCGACCGCGCCGCGAGTGCGAGCCGTAGCCGTCAGAAGTTCGCCCCAATAGGCACAACGTTTTAGCCCGCCCGTAGCGATATAGATTTCATTCTGCTGTAACTGGTCCAAAGCTTCCGTCAAAAGACCGAAAGGTTTTTTTTGCAGGCCATAGACGTCGATCATCAGCACTGTCATGGCTTTACCGGCAAGCTTCATGGATGGGTCCAGAGGACGGATATTCTGAGGCAGGAACTGATGGTAATATCCCATCTCATCTAAAATATCCCCGACGACAGGCGTATATAACTTTTCTTTCATCAATTCGAATAATTCAAGTTCTGTTTGTTGCATGCGCTACCTGCTTTCCCTTTTTTTGTTCTCTTATTTCACAGACATACGATTGTTAATCGCCAACAAATCACACATTCGAGAGTTTCATCGTTCGGGCCGTTTTGGCGCGTTCTCTTGATTCCTCAGCAAAATGACATGCCACAAAATGTCTGTCCGCTATTTCTCGCAACACGGGGTCTTTTGTGAACATGACACTGCTTCAGGACGAACGCAAAGACTTGTTACAAATCGGAAGACTAAAACCCTATGGCACAACCACCATCAACCATCAACGCGGTTCCGGTCACAAAACGTGAACTTTTCGCTGACAAATATACCGCAGCCCAACCAATATCTTCAGGCGAGCCAAATCTTCCCATGGGTGTATGACCTAAAATCTTCTTTTTGCGTTCCGGATCCGCGTCTGTAACCTCACGAAACATGGGCGTATCAATAAATCCCGGCACGATAGCATTAACGCGTATGCCATCTCCGGCAACTTCCCCTGAAATCGTTTTTACCAATCCTAATACCGCAGCTTTCGCAGCAGAATAGGCGCTAACGTTGGTAAGCCCGATAAAGGCCGACATTGAGGAAATAAAAATAATGCTGCCGTCTTTACGAGCCTTCATAAAAGGCACTACCGCCTGGGTAAGCGCGTACGCTCCGAACAAATGAACATCCAGCACACTTTTAAGGTCAGCCATTGTGACATTTTCGATCGGCTTTTTACAATGAACGCCAGCGTTATTGATGAGAATATCCAGACTCCCATTCTCATTAACAATTTCCTGAACAAAGCCGCTCGTTTTCTCGGTGGAAGTAACATCAAACACTTTCCCACTCACACCGGAACCGATCTTTTCACATGCTTCATCCAATAGTTTTTTACGCCTGCCTGTGATGATAACTTTCGCCCTCGCCAGAGCAAGGCAGTTTGCCATGGCGTAGCCCAACCCGCTGCCACCGCCAGTTACCAAAGCAACTTTTCCAGCCAATCCAAAAGTTTCCATCAACGCATTATTCATAGAATTCCCCCATACTGTTCTTTTTTCGAATGACTTATTCCACTGATGAATGGGGCAAGATTCCCTTGTCTATCATCTGCAGTGCCGCTCGCATGTAACCCAATGCGAACGCCATTCCGGCATACCAGGGACCGGGACAGGACAGTTCCGGCGTATGATCCGGTATCATCACACCATCAAATTCATATTCATTCAGAAGTGCCAGCGCTTTAAACATATCAATGTCCCCTTCATCGACAAACACTTCATCATAACGGGGTACTTTTCCTTTCACATTCCGAAAATGAATATAGCTGATCCTTTTCTGCTTCGCATATTGTCTGATAGCGCTATAAATATCACCCCGGGACATTTCCTGAACACTTCCCATGCAAAATTCCAATTTGTTGGACAAGCTGGATGAAATATCAATAACCCGCTGGTAATAGTCCGGTTGATAGACCAAACGGGGCATTTGACGCAAATTTTCCAAAGGCGGATCGTCAGGATGAAGCGCTAACGAGACCCCGGCCTGTTCCGCAACCGGCAGCATCTCTGACAAAAATCGTTCCAGCCTGTCCCACAACGCTTCTGAGCTTACAGGATCATGAAATGTTCCGTCTTTAGGGCCGTAGGACATGTTCCAGATTTCTCCCCTGGGAATGGGAGCATCCCAGGTAATTTCTGAAGCATCAAAACTGGTACTTTGCGCTCCGCCTCTGGCCGCGTTCTTTTTCTGATGCCCCCAAACCCCCGCCAGGCTGAAATTATAGCCAAACGCCTTAATGCCCGCCTTACCAACATTTCGAATGATTTCTTTCAGAAAAGCCATCTGCTCATCCCGTCTGGGGCCATCCAGCAAGACGTCATACCAATCTGCCGGGCTGAAATTTTCTATGCCATAAATTTCGAGTCCATGATCCCTCGCCTTTTTCTGCAGTCCAACAATGTTATCCACCTGCCAAATGGGATCTTTCTCGAATGCTTCGCCATAGTTTCTGTTTTCATCGGTTGCGGTTACGATTTGTTCAGAGTAATAATTCGTCAAATGAACAATTAAATGAGTACACCCACACTGGCGGGCAAATGCAAAATTCTCATCGGTTAACATATGGCGATATAAGCCAAGGCCTAACTTAATATTTCCCATCGAAAGAGATCCTATTTGTTTTGATGAATTTCTATGTATTATTATTACAACTATTGCTATCATTGTCCTCTTGTTTTTTATACAATATGTGTCGTATATTGATATTTAATAAAAAGCAAAAAAGTCATTAAACGAAAACAATCGAATTATTTCTTACATAATCCGCTATTCGATTTATTGATTCCAATTATGAAAAGGGGTGTCTATGCTGAATTTCATTGATCATAAAGATGTATTTGTCGGTGAGGGAGAATATCACTATCGATACCATACCCAGATCAATCCCAATATCTATCCTCAAGTTCATAATTTTTATGAAATTATTCTTGTCACGTCAGGAATCCTTCATCTGCGCTTATGCGAAACCGGATTATCTCTTCAGGCAGGCAGTTTAATCCTGATTCGCCCCGGAGATATCCATTCAAAATCCGGTGAAAAATGTTCTCATATCAATCTTGCCTTTCCCACCAAAGCAGTTAACTCATTATTTGAATATCTATGTGACGAGAATTCTAAAACGCTATTAGCAGGGTTTCCTTATGTACGTCCTGTTTTCTTATCTCATCAAGCTTTAGGAAAATTGGAAAAGAAAATTCAAGCATTAAACACAATTCACGTTGACGAGTGGGCAAAAGGCCGTACCATCATGCGTAATTTCCTGTTCGAAGTGATTGCACAATATGTATTACCCGCAGCATTGGCGGATTCCGGCTCCAAAACCCTTCCGGATTGGCTGGATGAGGCTTTGCAGGCCTGGCAGATGGAAGACCACCGGCAGGAAGGGCTGGATTTTTTCTGCAAATTCACAGGTTATACAAAGGCGCATCTGTGCCGGACTTTCAAACGCTATCTGGGCGTATCGCCCAGCGTTTACCTGAACCAACAGCGGCTTAATTATGCTGTCAATCTATTGCTTCATTCCGACCATCGCATCATCGATATCGCATATGCTGCGGGGTTTAAAAGCCCCAGCCGTTTTTACAATGTTTTCCGAAATAATTATGGAATCGCACCAAAGCAATTCTATGCGCAGCAAATCCAATGGTCTTAAATGAATTATGAGTGTCCGGTTTAACTTCTGCATTCTGAAGGAGTTTTTCCATAATGTTTCTTGAAACAAACGGAAAAATAACGTTGATTGGCAAAACCGGATTGTTCAGCGATCTCTTGAATTCTTAAGTTGCTTCTTTGCAGCAACTCAAGTGCATTCTCCATCCGAATACGTGTCAGATATTCAACGAAAGATTCATTGGATTGCTTTTTAAATATTTGACGCAAGTAACTTGAACTAATAAAAAGCTGAGAAGCGACGTCATCTATATTAAAATCACAATTAGAGAAATTATCCAAGATTATATGCCGAGCCTTATTTAATAGCGAATTACCTTTCTCTTCATTTACTTTTTTATAGCTGTCAACAACAACATTTAAAAAATTTCGAAACCATTGAAAGCAGTCATTGATTTTTTCACAGTTTAGTACCACCGAGAAATCAATCCCAATATCGGATTCACCATTATTCATATTTTGTAAATCCCGCCAAATAAGAACAGCTACCTTCAAAAAATAGCTTTTCACATAACTGCAATGGTGGATCCAATAATTTTGAAGGATAGAAAATAATTGATCGACATATTCAATACATTGCTCATATGATTGGTACTTGACCCCGTGCAAAAGCAGTGTTTCCGGCTCTGTCAGCAAGTTTTTATCCAAAAAAAGTTCGAAAGGTGAAATATCTTCATAATTTCGAAGCTGCTCAGTTCCATGATTATTTTCAATGGATATCAAAGCATCCAATGCATCATTATAGGATTTACAAATTCCGCTGATCTGGTCGTATTGGCGTCCAATCCCACCACAAACAATCATGTTTAATTTCTTCTTGGCAATAGAAAGAACTCTGGACAATCCCGAATTGACGACCTTGAAAAAACCTTCCCGATCCGAATCATTTGAAAAAAGAATCAATGCAATATCCTTTTCATTGAGAATAACAGAATAGCATTTTATTTTTTCAGGAAATACGGGGTCAGGAATAACATGAAAAAGGGAATCAAGGCTTTCGGAGGCAAGTTTGTTCTTCAAAGAATCTTCTATAGATGCTACGCGTAAAATCACCACCATGTAAAGAGAGGCGGATAAATCAAGATCAATGAGAAGCGCCCGCTGTTTTATATATTGTTCGTCAATCTGCTCGTATAGACTTGTGTATATCAGGGAATTAAAAAATCTTTCCCGCAGCACCAATAAGTTCTCAAATTGTTCACTCGCTGTCTCATGTAATTTTTTTAAATGATGATCTCGTTTATCTTCCTCCCCAATTAATTCATTTATGACCCGTAGAATATCGGAAGGCATGATTGGTTTCGTCAGGTATTCTTTTACGCCCAAACGGACCGCACTTTGCGCATAAGAAAAGTTTTTATGATCACTAAGAATAATGACATTAGGCTGATATCCATTCAACCGAAGTTGTTCAATCAGTTCCAATCCGTCCATTTTTGGCATTTCAATATCTACCAAAAGAAAATCAGGCTGATATTCCTCATACAACTTAAGCCCTTCTTCACCGTCCTGTGCTGTCCAAACAGACTGTATCAGCGGAACACTCTTCTGCAAAAAGCGAGAAATGCCACTGCGCGTTATTTCATCGTCGTCAACGATCATCAACGTATACATAATATTTTGCTTTCCTGCTCCGTAATTTGAGGGAGAATCAACCTCGCGGTTGTCCCAACACCAAGTTCGCTTTCATATTGGAGACCATATTTTTTCCCAAAAATCAACTGGATTCTTTCATTAACGTTATAAATTCCATAGCCCCCGGTTAAAGGCATTTTTGACTCCTGCAGATCGTTATTGATTGTTTCCAGCTTTTTAGGCGGCATGCCCGCGCCGTTATCAATTACTTCTATGCAAAAGTCACCGTTTGACACTTTTTCCGTCATTAACTTTCCCCGGACCATAATATCCCGTGCTCCTTCTTTGCAGCACAGACCATGAAAAATTGCATTTTCAACCAATGGTTGAACGATCATTTTTAATGTAAATTTCTCTATAAGCATTTCATCGATATCAAACTGACAATTAATCGTATTGCTATAGCGGAAATTTTGAATATTGACATAGTGATCCACTTCCTCAATTTCATTTCTTATTGAAACAAATATCCCATGTTCTTGAATCCGATATTTATAAAATGCGGACAAATTTACAGCCAAATCATTAATCTTTTCGTTCTCTTTTTCCATAGAAAGCCAAACGATCGAGTTGAGTGTGTTATATAGAAAATGAGGATCAATTTGTGCCTGAAGCGCACTGAGTTCTGCAAATCTTTTCAATGTCTTCTCCTGATAAACATTTTCTTTCTCAATTTGAAGTTGTTCGACAGAATGCTGCAGTTCACGTACAAGATCGCTGAGTTGACGACCCATTTCACTGAACCCGGATGCGAGCCGTCCCACTTCATTGTCCGGATAATGTTCATCCCACGGGGAAAAATCCCCTTCGAAAAAACGGAACATACTTTTTTGCAGATCCTGCAAAGGCTTTACAATTTGCCCGGAAAAGAATGACGAAAAGAATCCCGCTATCAACAAAGTTATTATGTGAAGAAAAATTAAGAATGCGACACTGTTTTCAAGAGATTTTTTGATAATTGTTTTATCAGAAAATGAGATGATCTTCCAATCATTTACGGCTAATTTCGTTTCCGAAATGATATAGTTTTTCCCTATACCATAATGAAGCTCATTTTGATTCGAGATAATGCTAATATACCGGTCATTCATTTGTGAGTTTCCGGAAGCGACAAGCTGATTATTTGAATCGACAACCAAAATGTCCACACCGGAAATGACGCTGTTTGACAGATAATCTTCAATAACCTGGCTATCAATATGAACGATTAGAAAAACATCATTCGGATAACCGGCAATCGGCGTACGAATTACGATGGGTACGATAGATTTTCCGGATTTATAAACATCGTCTTTCATTTGATGGCCATAATAAATGGAATGAACATCAGCGTTTAAATAATCCCGGTAAAGTTCTGATCCTGTAAAATCAGTAATATCGTACGTAATTCTTGAAAGATCAAAAAAGGTCCGCTTCGGAGTATAAAGATAAGCAGATTCATAAAAGGAATCCGGAATTTTCACTTCGGATAAGAGGGAGTTAAAATCAGAAAGCGTCAGGGAATATTGATATGGGATGTCATTCGTTAAATAACGCAGAAAAGTTTGTTGAAATCGGTCGCTTTTCGTAAGGGAAAAAATATTAACAACAAAAATATTCAGCCGTTCATTAAAATATTGCCCTACCTGGTTTGACAATGAATTTGCATAATCTGTGAGATTCTTTTCTAAATCTGTTGCCAGGTTCTGATAATAAGATACTGAAAAAATCGCAACAATGAACAAGGTCAAAACCAATGTAAATAATATTATTTTGCTTCTCAGCGTTACATTTTTTACTACTCCTTTCAATTACTACCTCCTCTACCCGTCGTTCGGGATCGAGAACAACCTGTCTCTCCGAAAATCTAATTTATTTCCCACCACATTTGTAATGGTTGATCTGCCATACTTTGTTTTCAATGAGTCAAATATTCTGAAATAATGGATTTGCGTAACTATCGAAGCAAAACAAGTTTTCCTATCCTTTAACTGCTCCTGCGGTAAGGCCTGAAATGAATTGTTTATTTGTAAAAACGTAAAGGAGCAATACCGGGATGATTGCCAGAGAAGCACCTGCCAGCATAATATGCCACTCTGCTGCGGCAAAGACTGAATATTTAAGCTGTACAACTGCAACGGTTAAGGTCGTCAGACTCTTGTTCGACATGGTCATAATAAGCGTAGTAATGTAGTCGTTCCAGGTATTCCGAAAAGTAAACAGCGCCACGACACCAACAATTGGCCGGATGAGAGGCAAAATAATTCGATAATAAATTGAAAAAATGTTACACCCATCCAGAATTGCGGCTTCATCCAATTCTTTGGGAATTCCTTTAACGAACCCCATAACCAGAAAAACATTGGTAATTTGGCTTCCCGTCAAGACAAGAATTAATGCTAATAAGGTATTATCCAAACTGAATTTTTGAAGGAATAATTTAATCGGATAAAGCGCAACGGATCCAATGGATACAAACATCATGGCTCCATACAATGAAATTAAAAGTCGTTTCCCCGGAAATTCATGACGCGCAAAAATATAGCCAGTCAGGGAAGAGGTAAAACAGGCTACTATCATCGTCCCCAAACTAATAAGCAAACTATTTTTGCTGTAGGTAATAAAATTCGAGTCAATAAAGGCTTTTACGTAATTTTTCCACTGAGGATCTTTCGGGAAAATCGCACCACCAAGCGTCAATTCAGCGTTTGTTTTTAAAGATCCCAACAGCGCATATATCACAGGATAAACCGTAAACAGAATCAGCACACCAATAATCAGCCAGCCCAAAACATTAAAGAATATGGAAAAAAAAGAGTGTCGTCTTTTCATCTCATCACTCGCTTAATAAAGATTATCCAATTTGCGTGAAACGACCAGATAAATGATAGTCACAATTCCGACAATAACGGATGAAACCAACGATACTGTTGCACCATATCCAAATTGAGTCGTAACAACAGATCCTGGAGAGATTGGAAAGAAAAACTGATACGCATATAAAAACAAGGTCATGGTGGCGTTAACAGGGCCGCCTTCTGTGAGTACCATGATTGTCGTAATATCCTGAAAAGCAATAACGATAGCCAGCATCATGATCATCTTCAACACCGGGCCAAGCATCGGCAATGTAACGTACCAAATTCGTTGGATTGCATTGACGCCATCAAGATCAGCGCTCTCATACAATTCTTGCGGAACACCCTGCAGCCCCGCCAGAAAATAAATCATATAATTGCCTAACCCGCCCCAAATTCCAATAATTATCACCGTTAGCATGGCATTTTTTGTGCCCAGCCAGTTTACGGGAGTTTTCATGCCCAATAGTAAAAGATACTTGTTCACTTCACCGTTATAGACATTAAATAACAGATAAAAAACCAATCCCATAACGGCCGCGCTCATAATAGTCGGCATAAACAATGTCGCCCGAAGAAAACCGGATCCTTTTAAATTTTTTCTATTGAGCATCATCGCAGAAAAGAACGCAAGCGGCAACACACCGCCAACTTTTCCAATGGCATAAATAAAAGTATTTTTGAGTGCTATTATAAAAACAGGGTCATTCGTAAATAACCGCTTGAAATTACCAAGCCCGATATAAATCGGATCACCGCTCGCCAAACCGCCATATTGAAAAAAGATATAACGAAAACACCAAACCACCGGGTAAATTGACAAGAAAAAAAACAAAACCAGATTTGGGGCGAGCATGGCAAAAATTTGCAGTCTCTCGCTAACTTTCTTATTCATTGGGCTCAAACCTTATGTTTCATAAAATTTTAAGATACGGAATGTCATTGAAGCATTCCGTATCTTTGACTTTTTATAATGGGAACATTGTTCTAGCAGAGATCCTTAATTGGCAGGAGCTGCAGGATTAAAGTTCTCAATCTGTATTGGTTCGCCCAAACCTTGCTCAATTCCTTTTTGATATGCAGCATTGTAACGGTCGGTCAAATCCGCAAGTGTCTTATCAATGTCAGCATTCCCAAGAATTAAGCCCATAATTGTGTTGTACATATTTTCGCCCTCAACCAAAACTGCCTGGCTGTTGACTTCATGCGGTACGGCAGGCCATAAAATATCAGTAGGACCCATCAAAAAGGCTTCCTTGCCTTCAAGCAAAGCCGGCGTACCCGCAGTTGCCGAGATGATTGGGTTCATAATAACGCCAAGCCCGGCTTCCTGATAAGCGGCGATATACTCCGGATTATAGAAAACGTCGTTAATCGCTTTCCAGGCCTTCTCAGGATCTTTACAATCTTTTGTAATCAGATAGCCATGATACCCAATCACAGACTGGGACGCTTTCTCATGTCCATCAATTAGCGGGATCGTTGCCCCATTCCAATTGATATCCGTGGGGAATTGCGTTGCATATACACCAGGCTCTGCATGGGACCAGGAAATATACATACCGATTTTCCCCGCCGCAAATTGGGTCCTCAGTGGATCAATATCGAGCGACTCACATCCGGGGAAGGCAATCCCCTGTGTGAACATTTCGCGGTAGGCCTCGACAAAAGGTGTATAGAAGGAGTAATCATATTGTCCTTTCGCAAAATCAAATCCCTGGCATGGACCACCGGAGAGTTCAATCATAAAATCCATTGAACGCAACAATGCTCCCGTTGGACTCTTGAAGTTTGCCGCAAAGCCATAAATGCCTTCACCGGACAATTTTTCCGTTATAAGTTTTGCGTCAGCAACCATTTCAGACAGTGTAGTGGGGGGATTTTCGATGCCAACACGATCAAAAATGTCCTGATTGTAAATCAACCGGCCTGTTGTGGCAACAGTGGGAAAATAATACAGATCCCCTTTATATGCGGTGATTCCTTCAATACGATAATCACCCCACAAGGCCTTATCTTCCTCCGTCATAAATTGATCAATCGGAATATAGTATCCCTGTCCAACATAATTTGTGAAAACCGACAGCGTATTCGGGAGATCTATAATATCAGGACCACCGGTTGCCGCAGCAACATCAACTGCCTGGAAAAAATTGTCGGTATAAATTTCCAATACCAGCTCAATTCCATCCATATTCGTTTCATTATATTCTTTTATTATTGGATCAATAAAACTTAAATCTGCACGAGACATGCTCCAGATTGTAAGTTTGGTCTTCTCTTCAGCGCTAACGCCAGAAAATCCTGCGACAACCAAAGCGACCAATACAACCACAATGGCAAAACAAAAGACTTTTTTCATATCTTTCTCCTTATGAAATCCAAATTGTATAAAGGGACTTGTTCTTATTTTATTAGAGATACATAAGAGAAACAATTCAATTTTCAGTGGTCTTTTGTTTAAAAATTGACACTCCCGCAATTTTTATCGGACCGTATCCCGGCAAAAATAAAATCATTGTCTATTCATGTGAATATCCAAGCGCAAGGAAGATTTTTCTCTTAACTTCTTTAGTCGTTATTCGGAGAGATTTCTCACCGCTCTCAGGTGATGCAAACGCACGGGGATCTGAACCAATGATTGCCAACGGTTTTTCATTCGGATCTGAAGGAAGGTTTTCCATTTTCACGAGATCCGGACGCAATGCCATCACAATGGAGGTTTCATTCGCACCGGCATGATCGATTTGATATGGCAGTTTTTCCTCTTCAACGGAGGTAATACAATCAACACAGCGGATTCCAACCGTTTTCTCAATCTCTCCGGCCATTCTTGAAAACACTTGCGACGAGGGACCATGCCCATGCGCAACGATTATCTTGAACCCGGCTCGTTTAAGTTGAAAAGAAATCGTTTCCAACAATTGACCAAATAGATTTTCAGAGATGTAATATGCACTGCCAATTAGTTGCTGATCCGGATAAGAACACATAACACCTGGGCGATGAATAGAACCAACATCCATGCCATAGAATTCTTCTTTCGTTTCCGGATCTATTTTATGCCTGAAATCTGGTCCAACAAAAAGCATTGGGAGGACAATCCCGCCAACCTCTGATGCTAAGCGGGTAAATAACCCCTCAGCCTGGATCCCGTCCGCACCCAATGGCAGATGAGGGCCATGCCATTCCAGCGTTCCCAGTGGGAGATAAGCAACAGGACAAAGGTTAAGTCTTGCTGAAAATTCTTCGGGGAACAATTCTTCATAAAGTACTTTTTCCACAATCAATCTCCTTTTTTTTGACGATTTCATCCGTAGTTTATCGTGATCGTTCACCTCACAATACTTTTGACCGCAAAAAACATATGCAAATCAATCTGTTTTGATTTACTTTCTCAAAACCATTTGAAATGTGAAGACCACTATCGCTTAATGGTGGCTCTAATTCTATCAGCCCGGTTTTCCAGTGACCGGAGAAAACCACCTTACAATAGAACCCGGTTGAAATTTAATAATTCAGGAACAAAAAGATTGTTAAATAATAACGCCAAATTACTTGACAAAAGTTGAACCGCCAATTTTATTTGAGTCAAATAAAACGACTCCATAAAAATGGTGTACAATTTTTTTTGCTTTCTTTTTACTTTAGAATCGATTTTGATCATTTCCGTTGAAAAAACGTCATCCATTTGTTCATGAGGAGATAAGTTCAGTGAATAATCTTTTTAGTGTAGATAGTCCGATACTGGTTTTTATCGGAAAGATAATGGACATTTTATGGGTAAGTATTTTGTGGCTGGTTTGCTGTATCCCTATACTTACGATTGGCGCTTCAACGACCGCATTTTATGCTGTCATGTTACAAATTGATCAAAACAGAGACAGCCTGATCACAAAAACATTTTTCAGAGTATTTGCGGAGAATTTTAGGCAAAGTACCATCATTTGGCTGCTAAATCTCATCGTAGTTTTTTTATTCTACATAAATTTCCGATTTTATTCACAGCAAAATGGAGAATTTAGGAAATTATTTCTTGTTGTCGAGTCCGTTTTCCTGTTTTTTTATATACTGGGGCTCCAATATGTTTTTCCTGTGTTAGCGGTATTCAAGAACTCAATCAAAAATATTGTGGGCTTTTCTTTCATTCTTTCGATTAAGAACCTGGGATGGAGTGTTCTTCTTTTAATTATTTCCATCGCTGTATTTGCTTTTACTTACTTCATCATAAAAGAGCTTTTTCTTTTTTCCTTTGGAATAATCGTATTTCTTCACTCGAAAATCCTGGCCAGAATATTTTCCTACTATATTGATTTGGTTACCCAGAAAAAAAACGATTGAAAAGAAAGCTATCTCTCCGATCCATCTACCTACCCTAAACCCACTGGATAACCTCTTCGGTAGGCAAGCGTGGCTGACGGCACTGTGAACGTGCAGTACAGTGAGAACGTCTCGCTGGACAAGATCAAGGAAGAGATTGTCGAACAGGGGATGAAGTCGTATAAGTTTTGGTCTTCTCTATGCACATAAAACGCGTTTATTGAGAAGATTCAATAAAAACGATCGATTTTTGAGGGTATCCCCAAAATGCCGGGATACCTTCCTTTTTTGTACAACGCGAAACAACTATCAGACTAAAAATCGCCGAGCAAGTCTTTCCTGTCTAAAAATCCACCAGATCGGGATCCAAGCCGGAACTGCCGCCATCCGTAACCCGGTCCAGCACGGCGACATCCTCCGCCTGCAACGCAAAAGCGAACACATCCAGGTTCTCCCGGATCCGGCTCGGCGTGATCGACTTCGGCACAATGCCTTTCTGGATGATCCAGCGCAAAACAACCTGCGCGGCTGACTTGTGATACTTATCCGCAACGTTGAGGACATCCGCATTTTTCAGGATCGCTCCGTTCGATAAAGGCGCCCAGGCTTCCACCAGAATTTTATGCTCCTGACAATACTTCACTGTCTCCGGCTGCAATTCGCCGGGATGGAATTCAATCTGGTTCACTGCCGGCTGGATTTTGGCATGTTCCAGCAGCGCATCCAAATGATGCGGACGAAAATTGCTGACGCCCAGTGACCTGATTTTTCCCGCAACCGCCAGCTCCTCAAACGCGCGCCAGGTTTCCCGATTCACCGCTTTCCAGCGATCCTTGAAACCTTTCCCAATCGGCCAATGGATCAGATACAGGTCCAAATAGGCTAGCTGCAGATCCGACAAAGTTTTCTCAACGGCTTTGATCGTTGGGTCATAGCCTTTTTCCTTATTCCATAACTTGCTGGTAATAAACAAATCCTCACGCCGGACACTGGCATTCCGAATCCCCAACCCCACGCTTTGCTCATTTTGATATGCCGCGGCGCCGTCAATCAGGCGGTAACCGGCACGGATTGCCGCTGTCACTGATTCCTCAGTGTCCTTCCCCGCCGCTGTCCGAAAAGTTCCGAACCCGATCGCCGGGATGTTAAAACCATTATTTAAAACATGGCTATCGCTCATTCCATGAACTCCTTTCATTATCCAATAACACTTGTATCACGCGCTTTCCCCAACCGGGAAAACCACAATGCTAAACCCACTGGATGACCTCTTCCGCAGTCCGGCGTGTCTTGGGACGGTGCGGCGCATCCGCCCGGTAGCCAAAACTGGCCATCACTGAAACACCGAAATGCTCCCGGTCCAGCACACCGGCCTCCGCCAAAACAGCTTCAGCCTTCTCCCTGTGAAAGCCTTCAATCGGACAGGAATCAACCCGCAGGAACCCGGCCACCGTCAGCATATTTCCCAAAGCAATATAGGTTTGCTTGCAGGCCCAGTCAAAAATGGCCCGGTCATCCTCCAGAAGCGCAAAATCATCGCGCTGGAAACTTTCGACCCGCGCTTTTCTCGGCGCCATCAGGTCGTCCGGCATCTTTTGAACGTCCCGCATAATATAGTCGAGGTACTGCGCGTCGTAAACCAGATCAATTTTCTTCCGCGCCAACAGGATCACAAAATGGCTGGCGCCGCGGAAGCTGTTCTGCGCACCCCAGGCCAGATCCCAAAGTTTCTCTTTGATCTCAGCGTTCCGAAGGACCAGGAATTTCCAGGGCTCGAAGCCAAACGAACTGGGGGAAAGTCTGGCCGCCTCCATGATCGTGGCGAAATCTTCATCCGACACAACTTTGGACGGGTCATATTTTTTGCATGCACTGCGAAATTGAAACGTATCCAACACGATTTGATTTTTGTTTTCCATCCGATTTACCGGCCTTTCTGTATTTTCTGAGACTTATTATAGCCTACCGTCCGGCAAAACCTGTTACGCTGCAATCATCCGTAAAATGAAATAACAAAAGAAGACGTTTCAACCTCAATTTAATATACAAAAAGGACTTTTATCACCCTTATCAAATTTGATGTGGGTGTCAAAAGTACGTTCAGAAGACGTATGCATTGTGGAAAGAAACTTCTTTTGTGCGAACCTCTTTGTAGGGGCGATTCCCCCCGCCAGGGTGCTTCGCGATGATCGCCCAGTTCACGCGGTCGAAGACTGCGGGAACATCCCCGCGTTATTTGCAAATTTTACTCCCACTGTCTGATCAATATCGCGCAAAGTTATCCGCCACAGGCGGATCGGGCGATCGATGATCGCCCCTACAAGGGGTGCCGTTTAATACTTTTGATACCCTCATCATATTTGATTACCGATTCAAAAAAGCAGGTCCAAGCAAAACCCTGAATCTTTCATCATTTCCCAGCATCTTTATGGAATCAGGACGATTTTGTATAAACCCGGCTCCCGGTCATAGACACGACGAATCCACTCATTTCCTTCCGACAGCGGCACTTCTTTCGAAACCATGGCGGCAACGTTAATCTTTCGTCCGGCAATCAACTCAAGACATTTTTGATATTCACCCGCTGAAGCGCAACTGCCAAAGAGGCTTTGCTGTCGCGTGACGACCCATTGCAGCGGGAAATCAACGGATTGCGCCAGATTCCCGACCAGCACCACCGAACCATTGATCCTGGTGACACGCAAGCACAAATTGATTGTTTGGGAAATTCCCGTCGCGTCAAAAGCGGTGTCAACGCCTTTCCCGCCCTTCGTATAAGCGCGTATTTGCGCTTCCGCGTCATCGTTCAGTGAATTCACGCAGTGCGTCGCGCCCAGCTGTTTGGCCATCTCCAGGCGGGAATCATCAATGTCGACCGCGATGATTTCATCGGCGCCCATGGCTTTCGCCACCTGCAACACCAAAAGACCGATCGTACCCACACCGACCACCAGCGCTGTCGATTTTTCATGGATCTGCACGCGCATCGCGGCATGGTATGCGATGGCTAAAGGTTCAACCATCGCCGCCTCGACAAAACTGACTGAATCCGGCAGCCGATAAAGGACACGTTCCGGAACGGCGACATAGTCCGCAAACGCGCCATGCAGCCGGTAATCGTCACAGGACACGCCCAGCACCCGGCGGTTTTCGCACAAATTCACATCGCCCGCCCGGCACATTTCGCATTCACCGCAAAAAATCGTGGAGTCAAAAGTAACCCGGTCGCCAACGTGGAAATTGACCACGCGTTCTCCGCATTTTTCGACGACGCCCGAAGCTTCGTGACCCATGATAATGGGTGGTTGACGCCGCCCGGTGCTCCCGTCCATGCCGTGCACATCGCTGCCGCACACGGCACAGGCCTTCACCCGGGGACAGGCGTGGGTTGATCCGTATACGTAAATTTGTTGTATTCTTCCAGAATTAATGCTTTCATTTTCCCTCCTTTTTCAATTGTTCAAGAAGCAACGGGACTGGGACAAACTCCGAAATTCAATGAAAAGGGATTAGTTTTTCAGCAGACGGCTCTCCCGTGTGGTTTCGCAGCGCTGAATGTAATCGGCATAACTGACCAGCCCAAACTCTTTTTCGATATCTTTGATCGTACAATCCTGGCGGTAGTTTGTAACCATGAAAAGATGTTCCTCCGTGAAGGCCCGAACGGTCAGATCTTTCCCGAATTTTTCCTGAAGCGTCAAAATTTTATCCATCTGTTGGTCGGTATGATAAATTTCACGGTCCAGATTAAGTTCTGCATAAGCGATCCGGTTCCAACGGGAGGTCGAAACCAGCGTCTCACCGGTGATATCAACGACCTTGCCATGATAGGAGAAAACCGAAGAAACGACCGGATAGCCATGCCATTGCGCGTACATGGATAACGGATACCCGCCTTCATACGCTGAGATCCAGCAGGCCAGGTCAATGCCGGAATCCGTAAACTGCGCCCAAACCCTGCGCCAATTGAGGTCAAAACAAATTGCCACGCCAATCCGGCCAAAATCCAGGTCAAAAACCGGAATCGTATCCCCGGGAACAATCCCGTTCTCAATTTCGGATTCGACCGGATAGTTCTTCGTATAAACGCCTGCAAGAACCCCGTCTCGATTAAAGACCAGCGCGTCATTCGAGTAATGCGCCCCTTTTTGAATCAACAGACCGGCCACAAGATGATAATGCCCGCGCTTCGCCGTCTCGGAAAGCCAGCGCACCGTCGGGCCATCCATCGGCTCCGCATCCTCAGCGAACGTTCCGGAAGATCTGCCGGCGCTTTTGAACGTTTCCGGAAGAAGCACAATGTCCGGCTCGAACTTTCCGGCCGCGCTCAGGATTGAATCCGCTAACGCCAGCGTCTCACTGCAATCCGGAATGCGCAGATTTTGCGGCGGCGCGGTATTCTCCAGCGTTGCCAGGGACGACGTAACAACTTTGATTATTTTTGCCATGAATTCACGACCTTTGAAAAAGATTGAGAGGCTTGGAAGCCTCTCAATTTAACCTCATTTTACTTCAAAAAATTACCAGCACATTTCAAACCATTGATCGATATTTTCACTGGTAATCGGTGCGGTCGGAGCCAGAATCTCCTCCGGAAGGACCCGATCAACATAGATATCATAAGCGGCGCGCACAGCATAAACACCCACCAGATAGCTCATCTGCAGCGCGGTTCCTGCCATATCGCCCTTTTGAATCGCAGCGCAGGCATCCACATTTCCGTTGGTTCCATAAACCGCGATCTCGCCGTCATAACCGGCGGCCTTGATCGATTCGACGACACCAATCGCCATCGGATCATCCACCGCATAAACCATATCAATCCCGGTGGGGAAGCGGGTCAACAGATCGGTCATCAGCGTCATGGCCTTGTCTTTGCTCCATCCGGCCGGCTGATCGGAGATGATTTCATAATTCACCCCGGCGTCCGCCCAGGCTTGCTGCGCGCCGGCCACCCGGTTCACATAATCCGTTTGTCCCGGATTCCCGCCGATGATGACGACTTTTGCTTCCTGATCACCAAATTTTTGGACCATCATCCTGCCAACGGCATAACCCTGGTCAATGCTCTGAGAGCCGACAAATGCGCGGGTATAAGCTTTCCCTTCCGGAGCGACGTCCGCATTTTGGGTCAGGATCGGAATGCCGGCTTCATAAGCTTTTTTAATCGGCGCGACCACCGCTGTCGGATCGACAGCGTTGACAACGATGACATCCGCTTGCCGGGAGATGCAATCCTCAATCATCGACGCCTGTTTCTGTGGATCCGCAGCCGGGTCAAAGAAAGTCACTTCCGCACCATAGATGGCGGCTTCATCATTCATACCCTGCACAATCGCGGTGATCGAAGGATGATCGGCATTATTATGGACAACACAAATTTCCAGCTTATCCGCATCTGCGCCGGCAGGGATGGTAATTACCAGACACGCGATCAACAACACAACGAAAACAAACTTTTTTTCCATCTTCACTCCTTAATATTCTACAACCAGAACTCTTTTATCGTTCAACCCCTAGTCTCGTTTGCCATACGATTGAAGCTGCAAATTCCGCTTAA
>CALCQT010000219.1 GCA_937894825.1 uncultured Anaerolineaceae bacterium | reverse complement strand
AGATGAAATTCGGAATGAACGCCAACCATGACGTTGAAGCGGGAAGAATCCGGCATGCAGTCGGAAAAAACGATATAGCATCGTCCTTCGATGCCCCGATCCCTGGTCTCCAGCAGGAGCTGCATCTGAGCATTGATCTTTTGACGATAATCATCGACCGCAAGATCAATCTGAGAGACAATCCCACGAATGCGGACAGGCTCGAAAACCGTCAGCTTGAAATCAGAAACAAAATCACCGTTGATATTTTTCATCGGGCGTCGCACAATCACTGGAATCGACTTTTGAGGAATGGAAAGTTGGGTTCCACGGATCTCGCTGGGAGCTACGCCAAACTCCCGCTTGAAAGCACGGGTAAAAGAGGATGGCGAGCCAAAATTCAACACATAGGCAATCTCGGTCAGAGAGCGGTCGCCGGCCTGAATCATTCCCAACGAAGCGTTCAGCTTTCTGGAAAGAATATAATTCTTGAGAGAGTCACCTACAACGGCGGAGAAAAGCCGATGGAAATAGAACCGCGAAAAGTTAAAAGCATCCGCAAGGACATCCAAGCTGAGCGGCTGGTCGATATGTGCATCAATGTATAAAAGCGCGGCTTCAATAACTGTGTAGTAATCCATCACCATGCCTCCGCAAAAGCATCCGTTTCTTATTGTATAAATAAGTATAGCAGGCGATCAGCACCGATCGCAGAAACAGACAGGAGTAAAAATTATGACACAAAACAGAAAAAATGCGATCACTTTGGGCATTTTTTATATTATCGCGGCGGTCTCGTCGGTCATCGCCGTCATCCTTTACAATCCCATCATGACGGAACAATGGCATCTGGCCGTCAGCGACGGGTTCCGCAATAAAATTCTTTGGGGAGTCATCAATGACCTGCTTTTGCTGCTGACAGCCGTCGGCACCGCGGTGATGCTCTATCCATACATTCGCCACCTGGGAAGGCATAAGGCGCTGGCTTATTTCACTTTCCGTTTTATGGAGGCGGTTTTTATTGGTATTGGACTGCTGAGCATCCTGGTATTGGTTTATTTGAGCGATGCCTATGCTGCGGTGAATCTGAACGATGCGGACGGGCTCAAAGGATTGGGAACAGCGTTCCAGGGAATTCATCGCTGGGTGATGATTTTGGGACCCAACTTTATGCTCGGTGTGAACACACTGCTGTACAGTACTCTGCTGAGCCGGTCCGGGCTTGTGCCGAAATTGTTGGCACAATTCGGTATGCTGGCAGCCATTTCAGTGTTCATTTCAGGCTTGCTGGACATGTTTTCAATCATCGAACCCTGGTCAGCGCTCAAGGGGCTGATCAGTCTGCCGGTCGGGGTTTTCGAAATCAGCCTGGCATTCTATTTGATCATCAAGGGGTTTCGTAAAGAAGGGCTCGTGAAAGCCGGCAGTCAAATCGATTTAGATGAAGGATAAAGATAAGAAACGGCTTTGATATAGGAACAATTCGTCTCGAAAAGCAGATAACAGTACCAGGCGCGCTTCTGTAAAAACACAGTGATCACGTCTGGTCTTTTTTTGTGATCTCTTTGTTCTGTTCTAATGAGGCATAAATTTCTCAAATTAAGAAAAGATTACGTATAATGAAATATGAGGAATCTATGTATGGAACCTACCAATGTGACAAATTTTGATTTTCAAAAGATTGCCAATAGTCTGAACGAAAATTATGATGTATTTTCGAGGGAAGTTTCTCTATCAAATTTTCTTCAACCATTGTTTTCCGACGCTCCGGAACTCTTCAAATCTGTTATTTCATTATACAAAACAGGGATACTAAGTTTTTTTCAGCAAGGCTGTAACAATGATTCGAATGAGATTGCCAGAATATTAAAAAAGCTCCCGCCCAAAAATAACACCGCCGGCGCAGGATATCGATTTTGGAGTGAGATTATCCCATTATTGACGCCACAATCAATGGTATTTGCAATCGCTTGTTCACAAAAGTGGTCCCGCAGGCAAAGCAGAGGAAACAAGGTTTCTTTTTCCAGCGGTTGTATTGTTTTATCAATGCTAATCCTAATTTTAGGACTTATTTCTTTGTTTTTTATCTTAAAAGATCCTGATAAGATAACACTCATTTTAGGCATTTCTACAGAACAACCGATTAATCGGAAAACCCATTTCAATTCCGAGACGCCAGTGAAAGCATATTCTACATCAGAAGATGTGACAGCAACACAACGGAATGAGACGCAACAGGTTACGCTTTCCTCCTCGTTGACCAGCACTACACAAGCCGTGAGCGTTACGCCTTCTGCTACATTAAACCCGACCATTACCCCGACCACAGTACCAACTGCTACCGACCTTCCCCCATATGAATGGAAATTTGATCATTTTGTCGAATCAATTGAAAATAACAGCTTTGATAAAGACCGGAAGTATATTATTTGGCAGGATATCCCTGTAAAGGATTCATACCCCTCCGTCGAAAGCGTACTTGCGAAAATGAAAGAGATTTCAGATCCTTCAAATATCCCCCAATGGGAACTTCAATTGAGGATCATAAAAGACCTTCACTTACCGGCTTATCTGGAATTTCCACTGGGCTACAACTTAGAAAAGATAACGATACGTTCTGATTCCGGGGAAAAAGTGACGCTTTCCGGTGGCTCATCATCCGGCATAAACCAGCTTTCCGGATCAATTGAAAATATTGGGTTGCAGTTCCTGGATCGTGTGGAAAACGTACTTGGGCAAACTTCGACAACGAGCACGATGATCAGCAATTGGTGCAATGATCAAGAGTATTTGTACTTTCACAGCGAAAATGAATCCAACTTGCTTAAAAGCCAGATCAACCAAACGCTGACAGAAGACAATAAAAGCAAATCACCGCAGAATGAGGATCGGGCCTCATTTCAAAAAAGCCTCATGAGCAAGGACATTCGCATCCCGTTTATGCTTGACAACCACGATTCAATTCTTGTAACAAACGGCATCGAATTAATCATCGAGAAAAATGTTGAACTGAAAAGAAACAGTATCTATAGCGGGATTTCGACAAAGTTTTCTGACCAACCGAACAATGCGGAAAAAGTCCACACATCAAAAGTGATCGTTCGCGGAGCCGTTGATTTTATTTTTCTCGGGGGATTTGCATATAATGCTGATGACCATATTCCGCTGGATTCCTCCAGTGTAGAAGTATATGGCTCTGTGAATAAAGTATTCTCAAGCGGGACAGCGCTTGATTATCATTCTTCGGTTTTCACAACAAATCCCATAATTATTCTGCATGAAGAATCCGAATTTGAAGCGAGTATCTCAGAAATTCAAAAAGGAGGAATATCTTTGGCTGTGGATGGATATGCTGACGCTGGAGAGCTGAAAACAGAACCGCCGGAACTCAGGGATCTGGTAATATATAAAGAAAGTCCTTCGAATTTTTGTACATTTAATTGAAAGGTATTTTAAAGAGGAAAAACTATGTATACAATAATTACGCTTGGCGCAAGTGGTCTGCTTGCCGTTGGATTGGTAATTGCCGGAGTGGCATTGATTGGGAAAAAGAATAGGAAAAAATAGCATCCGGAATAAGCATTAATACGGATTTATTTTTTATAGATATCTCATACTGGCCAGTTTACTGCTGGTTCATTGATAACGCTTATACTCAATATCATTTTGCCTTATTTTATTTAGAGAGGATATAAAGATGAAGTTATATGCGAAATTTGTGACATTGTTTGCAGTGTTCCTTTTACTCGGCTTTGTATTCTTTCTTTCCATTCAAAAGCTCGGAATCTTTACCGCCTTCTGCCCCAACAACAAACCATTAACAGAAACGGTAATGTCAGGAATGAATTTCGATGTTATTCAGGAATCCATTGAAAAAATCCTTGACATAACAACCGCCAGTTATAACATTCTTGCGAATTATTCTGAAAGCAACGATACCGTTACGAATATTTCCTGGCTGCCGCCCATTACGATTGGGAAAAAAACCTATTCATTTACAGTGGATGGAAAGATAAAAGCTGGATTTATTCTCACAGGCAAGAAATTTCTTGAAGTCGATGAATCTGCGAAAAATATAATATTTACCTTCCCCGAACCCGTGATTACGGGTTCAATAACAGATGATCAGATCATCGTGACGACTGAGACAGGGACAATTTTTAATAAACCTGACTCTTCTGATTACCGACAAGCGGTAGATAATTTAAAAATGAAGGTTGAAGAAAGAGCGATAGAAAGCGGCTTATTCTCTGAAGCGAAAAGGAATCTTCAGGATACGATCCTCAGCTTTATGTCCGTAATCCAGGAAAGTATGGATACCGATTACACGGTAGAAATACAGTACGAATCAGAGCAGACTACCGGTCTATAGGAAACATTGTCGTTATTACAGATTTTTGTTCTGCTATTTCAGCGAATTAGCCCAATTAATCTGTTGTTTATTTTGGAGAACAACCAAAAATCAGGAATTAGTTATTAAAAAAGTGGGCGGAACAGGACTCGAACCTGCGACTCCATCCTTGTCAGGAAATTTTTCAGGGCATTTTAATATACGAAAGTACACGCCTCTTCCATGAATAAATCTGCAACACCAGGACTAATATAAGGATATGGTATAATAACAGTTAAAGGTGATGATAAACCTCACCTTTAACTTGCGCATTATGGAAAAAGGTTTTATCAAGGGCATTCTTAGGTCAAACCAGACCGTCTTTACTTTTAAAGACCTGCTGCTATTGTGGGGAGGTATTGACGTGAATACCGCCAGAAAGCGGGTAAATTATTACGTCCAAAGCGGCGATCTTTACTCGATCCGGCGAGGAATCTATGCCAAGGATGACAATTACGACCGGCTTGAATTAGCGACCAAAATATTCACTCCGGCTTATATCAGCTTTGAAACCGTGTTAGGACAAGCTGGGATAACTTTTCAGTATTACAGCCAGATTTTTGTCGCTTCTTACCAGACTAAGGAAATTATCGCCGATCAGCAAAAGTTTGTCTTTAAAACGTTGAAAGATTCATTACTGACCAATTCCGCCGGCATTGCCAATCGGGAATACTATGCAATGGCATCGCCCGAAAGAGCTTTTTTGGACATAATTTACTTGAGCACAGATTATCATTTTGACAATCTGTCCCCCATTAATTGGGATAAAGTTAACGAAATCCTGCCAATTTATGGAAAAAATAAAAAAATGTATGAGCGGGTAAATCGATATTATCTTTTTTTTAAGGACCAATACGATGTCACTAAATCAGGCTCAACATAAAAATATTCTGATCAAAATTCTCAAAGATATCTATTCGAACGCTGCAATCGGGCCAATTTTGGGTTTTAAAGGGGGAACGGCAGCTTATCTGTTTTATAATCTTGATCGTTTTTCAGTCGATCTCGACTTTGATTTGCTGGATGTCAACAAAGAGGAGATTGTCTTTGAAGAAATTAGCCGGATTTTAAGAAATTATGGCCAAATTAAGACTGCAGATAAAAAAAGGTACAGTTTACTTTATATCCTTGCTTATAACGAAAAAGAACCAGAAGCACAAAATGTCAAGATCGAAGTTAATCGCCGTAATTTTGGCTCCCAATACGCCATCAAATCTTATCTGGGCATCCCCATGAAAGTCATGACGCCTGGAGATATGGCTGCCAATAAATTGGTGGCATTTTATGAAAGGATTGGCAAAACCAACCGCGACATTTATGACACCTGGTTCTTCTTTTCAAATAATTGGCCGATTAACCGGGAGCTGGTCGAACGAAGAACCAACATGACTTTTCATGAATTTCTGGAGAAAAGCTTGGAGCTCCTGCAAGAAATGGACAATAAGAGCATTCTTTCTGGAATGGGAGAGTTATTAAGTGATAAACAGAAAACCTGGGTAAAAAATAAACTCAAAGATGAACTGGTTTTCCAAATCAGGTTATATTTGGAAACAAATGGTTGAATGGCCATATTTTATGAAGCCTCTCTAACGAACGTCTTCGCTCAAAAAAATGGAATTTCTGTGTGGGCGGAACAGGACTCGAACCTGCGACCCCATCCTTGTAAGGGATGTGCTCTAACCAACTGAGCTAACCGCCCGACTGGACGATATTATATCACAAGAAATCCCACACGAATAAACTGCGCGTTGCCTCTTAGCGAATCCAACATTCAAAACAAACCTTGACGCATAAATAATAAGCTCTCAAATGCCTACCCGAGTTTGCCAGTTAAAAAGAGAAAAACAGCAATAAATACGAGGAGAAAAGCT
>CALCQT010000218.1 GCA_937894825.1 uncultured Anaerolineaceae bacterium | reverse complement strand
CATACGCTGCAATTTTGAGGGGAGTTTCCTGAAGTCGGGAACCAACAATGTGGTGATGGCCTGCCGCTGCCAATACTGCTGGACGAGCTATTCCCTGACTCCCAGCTCAAAGTTCGTGATATACTGGAGCACATGCGATGGCTTGGGTTAAAGGACACGCTGAAAAAAATCAAAGCACATTTTGCTTCATGAATCGTGAGCCGTGAAAAATTATAGTAACAAATATCTCGAGACACGCCGGTACTGAGTAGAAAAGATCTGCAATTTTGCGGATCTTGGCCTTGTCACTTTGAGCCGGGGCTTAAACCACAAAAAGTTAATGGCCTGCAAATTTTGGGAAGCAAAATCGCTGGCTTGAAAATTTGTTTCAGCGATTTTGTATTTGACTGATCTGCATAGAAGTTACCTGAATCATTCCTCGGTGAGGTCTTTTTATGATACTAAAAACAGCCTTTATCTGTAAAATATTGACGGTTGTGGTAATTTGGGTCGCTTCATGGTTTTTTTTCAGGGGAAGATTACGCCTTAGATATCGACTATTCTTTAGCTTTGCCGTCCTTTTTTTTGCCTTAATAGCCAATACCCTTTCGACAAAAATTGTTGTGCCATTGAAGGATACGCTCACGATTAATGCTGTTGGGGAAAAAAATGATATGGCTCAGGCCGATGAAATCTTTATCAAGGGGTTCTTAATTGATGGGATAAGTTATAAACCCGAGAATGCAATCGAAGGAAAATGGTTTTGGATCGGCGAAAATTATGTTTGGCGGAATGAATCGGATCATCGACAGCCAGAGGGCACAACGCGGACCATTACCTTAGCGATTCCGGTCGGCAGGTACCGGCAGATTGAATTTGTTTCAGATAATTGGCGTGGGCTCGCTGAAATTGACGACCACAATTCGAAACAGCTTATCGATACATTTTTGCAATCTGAAGTGAAAATTAGCCGTAGTTCATTCCAGGTCCTGATCCTGAATCAAATCCGTTTACTGTTGACATATGCAATAATCCTTATGATTCTTTCAATGAGTCTCGGACTGGGGATTCTTTTTGGAGTCAAGAATCATAAACAAGTAAAAATATGGGTTACCAGAAATGATTGTCGGATACTTTATGCCGTCTTTGCACTTTTCTCATTGGGTTTCATGCTTGCTTATGCGGGAAAGACATCGTTCTGGCTTGATGAGCTTTCCCAAATTACCTTCAGCGGGGTGAAGCAAACTTTGTCAGCGGCGATACTGGAAGATCTGCATGCGCCGCCCTTGTATACAACTATTCTGTTCTTCTGGTATCGACTTGTTCCATATGGAGAGTCATGGTTATTGTTTCCTACCGAAATCGCCATGGCTGTTGCTGTTTTTATGACCGGCCTTTTAGGCGAGCGTGTCTTTTCCAGAAGGGTAGGATGTATAGCTGCATTTCTGACGGCCGTAAATTTTTCAGCGCTGACGGGATGTGGCATGGAATTGCGGGCATATTCTTTTTTATTATTGTTTTCAACAATTCTTTTATATGATTATATTGGAAAGCTTAAGGCGGGAATCCCAACCAGGTGGCACCTTATTCGGATCGGCATTTGGATGGCGTTATGTGCGTATTCTCACTATTTCGGTGTTGTTTTTTCCGGTACACTGTTTTTAATTGATATTGGCCTCTGGGCAAAGAAAAAGATCAGATTGGACCATATGTTTTCGTATGTTACGGCGCTGTTCCTTTATCTGCCCTGGCTATATGTTATTCATGATTATAGTGGAACGGGAGAATGGCAGCCGGTTCCGGATAGTGACTATGTCATCAGCTTGTTGAAATTTCTTAGTGGGGATACTACGATCGTATATTATCTGTTTTGTATCGGTGTGATCATCCTTTTGACCAAATTTTTTTTATTCTCTGTCAGAAAAACTTACTCTTTCCCGGAAGATTTTGTACAAACGGTTCTGTTGTGGCTGATGATTTTTATGATTGGCAGTGTATATATTTATGGAAAATATATTGGGATTCGATCGACATTCTGGGTAGACCGATACTTTTTTTCACTCTTGCCCTGTGCTCTGCTTATCAGTGCATATGCGGTTGATGTTGTTTGCAATTCTCTTCTTCCGCCAGAAAAACAGCAGGAAATGCCGGTCCAGTTGATTGCCTGTATTTGTTTAGGGTTGTTCCTTGTCGGGAATACGAACACAAGATTGCAAGCGCACAGCCAGGACCCTTATCGGGAAGCTGTTGAATGGCTCTATACTCAAGGGAATACCATCTACAATGAAGATACGCTTGTATTATGCGGAGATGGGATTTGGTTTGTCGCTGGATTGGAAGAATATTATGCTTTAAAACAAGGAACAAGAGATAGAATTAATATAATATCCCAGAAAAGAATTAGCCAAGAGCAACTGCTTTCATATAATCGGATATATACGCTCGTTATGGATTGGCGTTCTAAACTGACAATTGAAAAGCAGACGTTTCTCTTTGAAAACTATCAATTGGAGCAGCGTTATAAGGAAATTGGTGTCGAATCTTATATCAGAAGAAAATAAAACTTTCCGCGAATTGGTCTTAAATTCTGTCGTTTGTAGAATTCAAAATTGTGCATTATAGAACAAATTATGCAATTGTGCTTCCCAAGATAAGATGCCAACCTGAATCAAAATAAATGTTACTGAAAAAGGATTAATAAATCAAAATAGAGTCTGAGTTCCTCAATATAGTGTCCTGAAATTCTTCTTTTTACTCGTAAATTTACCTATTTTTTCAAAAAGTGAGAAACTCAGGTGGCGCGCAAAGCGGCTTCAATTTGGGCAAGACGCTGGTCTGTCATCCGGATCGAGTATTTGACTTCTGTTATCCGGATCCACTTGATTCCCAGCAAATTCGATATTTGTGTGGTACACTAAAGTTGTTAGTCTTTTCTAACTGAATTGCATCTTGCGAAACGGAAGTGATCAGGATTGAGTGCCCTGGTTTCTTTCGAAATATCCTGAGGGATGCCAGACAGAAAGGGACGTCTGTCTGTTCATGATGCAGTTCCTGTTGTTGCAGCTTGTCTTGATGCATTATTTCTATTGCCATGGGAATCAAGGGGGAAACAAGCTGGCGGCGAAACAGAAGGGCTGATATCGCTGGCGGGTGTTCTGTCTACTTCGAGCCAACAGGATGCCCATCCTTTTCTAAGGAAACTCCTTCATAGCAGATTAGATGTGTGTCTGCAGGAGGAGTTTTACATTTTTTGTTCAGAGGTTTTTGCGGCGGATCTGCGAGAGTTGTTCCGCGATCAGCCCCAGCATGATTAAGATCAGGCCGGTTGTGATGCTGAGCATGGCGACGGTACTCAGCCCGTGACCGCGAATGAAAAAGGGAACCGCCCAAAGGAGTCCGGCCAGAATCGCGATCAGCCCGACCGGCAGAAAAATCCGCAGCGGATTAAACACCATCACGATATTGAGGATCTGGATCACGGTGTCAAAGGCGGTCATGGTGTTGATTGTGCTCAGGCCTGCCTTCCGATCCAGGACTTCAATTGGCTCCTCAATTACCAGATGCTTTTGTTGCAGAAAAATGAGCGTCATCACATCGGAAAATGCCATCCCGTCCGGACAAAGCGGCAGATAACGTTGCGCCAATGAAGTGTCGTAGAGCTTCATCCCGCTGTTCAGATCCTGTACCGGTAAATCTACCAGGACCTTGGCGATCCCCCGAATGATCTTCTTCCCCAGCGAACGGTAAGCCTGCTGAAAATTACGGCTGTTTTCAGAACGTCTGCCGATTACCATGTCGGCATCGGTACGCTTGCGCGCACTCATCAGCGCGTCGACGTCATCAAGCCGGTGCTGTCCATCGGCATCAATGGTGATGGCATAGGGCGTCTGTGCTTGTGCAAGCCCGCTGCTCAACGCGCCGCCATAGCCACGGTTTACTTTATGCGTGATGACGGTCATTCCGTCCCATTGACTGGCGGCTGCCTGCAGAATATCCGCACTGTCGTCAGTGGACGCATCGTTGACGGCCAGCAGCAGAAAATTACGCGTTTTACAGAATTGGAGGATTTCCGGCAGTAGCCCAGGCAGAGATTGTGCTTCGTTAAAAACGGGGATAATAATCGTGAGCTGAGAAAAATCGGTCATAAATTGATGTTAATCGAATTTTGAAGAAATGACAACATTGTCAAAACCTATGTCATATTCGCTTGCATCTCGCAGATGCCCTCGGGTATTGTGAGGACGACTCCCAAAGACGCCGCTTGGGACATCTTTGGAGCGGCACAAAGCATTCACTTTGTTTGAGACCCGCAATAATCATTGCGGGTCTGATAATCTCCGGAAGACAGTGTTGTGCAAATAACATTGCTCTGCGGTTGGAATTAATACTTAATAATTGACTATTTTTTTTGATTCGATTAAAATCACTCCAGACTACGGAACCTTTATCCCTTCGTTTCTGAAAGGAGTATGCCCATTCATGTTCGTCTGGCGTCCGGAAATGATCCGGTTTATGCGGGATGCTTCCGAATATACGGATTACCATGCCCAACTGGCGTCACAGATTTCGGCTTACCTGCCTGAGAACGCGCAGCTCTGTGACGCGGGCTGCGGCTTGGGTTATCTGAGTCTGGCGCTCTGTCGGATGGCGCGGTCAGTCACGGCGGTGGATGTCTCCGCTGAAGCGATTGCGGTTTTACAGACCAATATCCAACGGGACGGTATTCGGAATATTCAGGCAGTACCAGCTGATATGCACACGTACCTGCCCGAAGCGCCTTTCAATGCGATGGTCTTTTCCTTTTTTGGTGATACGGCAGAAGCCTTGTCGATTGCGAAGCGCTGCTGTGATGGCGTGGTGATTCTCATCAAGCGAAATTATCACCATCATCGTTATTCGGTTGGGAACTATTTGTTGGAACGGTTTTCGTTTGCTCAAAGCTGCGATGAATTAACCTCTGCCGGTATTCCCTTCCAAACAGCGGAATTTGCGCTCGAAAATGGACAACCCTTTCATTCATTGCAGGATGCGGTGACCTTTTTCCGTATTTACAGCCGGGACGCCGAGCCGGAAGAAATCACAGCGTCGTGGGTGCGTGGAAAGCTGCAGGATGATCCAAGCGGAGAATTTGCTTATTACTTACCATCTGTGAAACAAATCGGGCTGATCGCTTTGCACACGCAGGATATTCCCACGACTTTACTGCAGTCGATTTCGCATAGCTTGTGAAGCGATTGGAGAGCAAATGCACAGACACATCGTTGTCCCCCGCAGGAATCAAAAATCTATCCAACTCCCGTCGATTTCGTATAGTCTTCAAGCTGATTGGGGAGCAAATGCATAGACTTATCGTTGGGCCACCGGGTGTGGGAAAATCTACGCTGATTCAAAAACTTCTGCAGCGGCTGGACCGTCCGGTCTATGGTTTCTATACTCAAAAAGAACTGCCGGAGGCGAGCGGTGAGGCATACGTTTATATTCATGATCCCAACCGGTCACGAACTTATACGATTGGTAATCGGGTGGGCGTTTGCTCTGATGCTGGTGCGAAAGGCTTTCCGGATGCGTTCAATCGGGCTGCCGGTTTGTTGCGGAATATTCCGAAAGGCAGCGTGATTGTGATGGATGAACTCGGTGTGATGGAATCGGCGGCGGCGGAATTCTGTCAGGCAGTGTTGGCGGTCCTGGATGGCGATATGCCTGTTATTGCCGCGGTCAAACCCAAAGAAACGCCCTTTTTGCAGAAGGTTTGTTCTCACCCGCAGGCGCACATCTACCCAATCAACGAAACCAATCGGGATGATTTGTTTCAGACAATTTTGCAGGCCGTTGAAGAGGAAAACCAGGTTTGATCGAACAAAAGACGAAACAACGTCACTATACATGGACTCTGGTCGGTCTTGGCGCAGGACTGATTGCGGCCATTATCATCTCCTTCATGCTGGGGCGCTATCCCGTTCCTCCCAAAGAATTGTTCGGTATTTTGTTATCAAAAATTTTCCCCATAGAACCTTTCTGGGCAGAACGGGTGGAAACAGTATTGTTCAATATTCGTCTGCCGCGCATCCTGCTGGCGTGCCTGGTGGGTTGTTGCCTGTCTACGGCAGGCGCCGCTTATCAGGGCGTGTTTCAGAACCCAATGGCCGCGCCGGATATTCTGGGCGCATCGTCCGGCGCGGCTTTTGGCGCGGCGCTGGCGATTAAATTAGGCGCCGCGTCCCGGATGATCACCGCGTCCGCATTTCTGTTCAGTCTGATCACGGTTTCCCTGGTGTACTTTATCAGTCTGCGGGCAGAGGGGAAACGGGTGATCGGACTGATCCTTTCCGGCATCATGATCAGTTCGCTTTTTACTGCCGGCACCTCATTTATCAAACTGGTCGCCGATCAAAGCAGTGAATTGCCGGCCATCACCTATTGGCTGATGGGCAGTCTTTCCGGTGCGACCAAAAAGGACGTTACCTTTGTCATTCTCCCGATGGCGCTTGGGCTGCTGCCGCTGTTTCTGCTGCGCTGGCAGATCAATATCCTGACCTTGGGCGATGACGAAGCCCAGACACTGGGAATCAACAATAATCTCCTGCGGCTCATTGTGATCATCTGCTCCACATTGATTACCGCGGCCAGCGTCTCCGATAGATGTAATTATTTCCGACCAGTTTTCGGGATGATCGGCTGGGTTGGCCTGGTTATGCCGCATCTATCGCGAAAACTGGTCGGAAATAATTACATCTATCTGCTGCCGGCCACCATGATTTTTGGTGCGATTTTCATGCTGGTGGTGGATAATGTCTCCCGAAATTTGCTGGCGACCGAAATTCCGCTGGGGATTCTGACCGCCTTCGTTGGCGCGCCTTTTTTCATCTATCTGATTACCAGAAGGGGCGATTCATTTTGAGCGTGATTGTTGAGAATTTGAGTTTTGCCTATGATTCCCGCCCGGTGCTGGACAGCGTTAGCTTTGTAGCCGAACGCGGACACTTTCTTTCAGTTTTGGGGGCAAACGGTGTGGGAAAAAGCACGCTTTTTCGCTGCATCCTGGGCTTGTTGAAAGGATATCGCGGGAGCATTTGGGTTGAGGATCAGGATGTGCGGCATCTTTCGCCGCGCGAGATGGCGAAACGGATCGCCTATATCCCACAGTCGCACGATCCTTCCTTCAATTACACGGTTTTCGATATGGTGCTGATGGGCACGACCGGACAGGTCGCTGCGGTTTCATCCCCCGGAAAGAAGCAGATGGCGTTGGCTGAACAGGCCATTGAACGCTTGGGGATCACGGCGCTGCATAACCGTGGCTTCAACCAGATCAGCGGCGGAGAACGGCAGTTGACGATGATTGCCCGGGCGTTGGCGCAGAATGCACACGTGCTGATTCTGGATGAACCAACCGCCAATCTGGATTTCGGCAACCAAATTAAGGTTTTATCCCGGATCCGTTCACTGGCGGAGGAAGGATATACCGTGATTCAGGCTACACACAATCCGGACCAGACTTTTCTCTTCTCGGATCGGATTTTGGCGTTGAAGGATGGGCGTGTGCTGGCCAGCGGCAGTCCGTCTGAAATTGTCAGCACAGATCTGATGCAGACGCTGTATGGTGTTGATATCGCGGTGCAATCGCTCTACGATGACACCGTGCGGGTCTGTATTCCAAAAGCAGCTATTCAGAGACCGGTGCGGTGACGCGCTGAGGCCTCTGACAAAAAAGGAGATATCGATGAAAAAACAATTTGTGTTGTTATTGGCACTGCTTGCGGTGCTTTTGATCGTACCGACCGCGATGGCGCAGGACGCCGTCGGAGAGACGGTGTCGTTTACCGATTCTGTCGGCCGGACCGTTGAAGTTCCCGCGCAGATTGAACGGATTGCCATTTCCGGCCCACTGGCGCAGGTGGTGGTGTTTGCGCTGGCGCCGGAGAAATTGGTCGGCATCGCCGCGGCGTGGAGCAAAGAGGCGGAACAATTTCTGCCGACGGAATACTATCAACTCCCGCTGCTGGGTCAGCTTTATGGCGGTAAAGGGGAACTGAATTTGGAGGAACTGCTGGCGGTCGATCCGCAGGTGGTTATTGATGTCGGGGAGCCGAAGAAAACGATTGTGGAGGATCTGGACGCGCTGCAGGAGCAGACCGGGCTGCCGTTCGTTCACATTACCGCGTATCTGGATGGGATGGGTGACACCTATCGCAAGCTGGGAGAATTGTTGAATTTGCCGGAGGAATCCGAAGTTCTGGCAGCTTATTGTGAAGAAATCTATGCCAAAACGCTTTCAATTGTGGAAGCAGTCGGCGAAGAAGGCAAAGCCAATCTGCTTTATTTGCTGGGCGATACCGGGCTGAATGTGATCGCGAAGGGCTCGTTCCATGCCGAGGTGATCGATCTGCTTGCTAACAACCTGGCGGTGGTGGACGAACCTTCGTCCCAGGGCAGCGGCAATGAGTCCGATCTGGAACAGATCCTGCTATGGAATCCGGATGTGATCCTCTTTGCTCCCAACAGTATTTATGCCACGGTCGGCGAGGATGCCAGCTGGCAGGATGTGCCGGCCATCACCAACGGCGCTTATTATGAAGTGCCGTTCGGTCCGTATAACTGGATGGGCTTTCCACCGTCCGTACAGCGTTATCTGGGCCTGATCTGGATGGCACAGCTGCTTTATCCGGATGTGGCGCAATATGACCTGTACAGCGAAGTGGCGCGCTATTACAGCCTGTTTTATCATACCGAGCTGACGGAAGCGCAGTTTGCCGGGCTGGTGGCCAATTCGATCCCGGTTGCCGAAGCGGCGCAGTAAGACGATTGTTTGAACAAAATAAACCCGCACGATTCCGTGCGGGTTTATTTTGTTCTGTGATGAGCGCTTGATCGTTTTTTCGCGGGGAAGAGGTCTATCCGGCGGAGTTTATACTTGTATGGGAAAATTCGCTGAATGGTCTGCTCAAATCATATAAATCATCCGGGCAGATATCTGTTCCGTCGGGCCATTCCAACGTTTTAAATTTAACTTTTGCATTCTTGAATATGCTTTTATTCTTTAATGAAGCAAATAGTCTGTTGTTGATTAATTCTTGTGCGTTGAATACGCGCTTTTCCGAATTGTCGAAAGTGATAAGCAGTTTGTAATCGCTGATATAGCTGACTTCTTTGGGTCTTGGGTACATTATTGCGCCTCCTATCTCAAAGGCTCTATTTTGAAAAAATCTTCTCCGTTTAACAAAAGTTGCCAGTTGGCCTTTAATTCATCCTGATGGATTAATCCAGGCGATCGTTAATTGCTCCTGTTTTCTTGGGATGCTGCCTTCAATTATATTTCCATCAAAATCAAATATTGCTTCATTCTCACTATACAAAACATGTATGTGTGGTGCATGGTGCTTGCCACCAAGTTCTCTATACATTCTGACAATGATCCCATAAAACATGCTTAGCGTCGGCATTTTTCACCATTTTCATCTTGGATGTTGAAGGAGCTACTCCATAAATTATTATAGGAAATAATCACTCGGACGTATTTCCAATGATATATCTGATTATAGTGGAAATTTTGTGAAAAATCCGATTGTTTAGGCTTTTTTCAGGATTTCTTTGGGCAGAGTACAATTGATTTAGGTAGGTCATTTGGATTTCTCCTTTTGGTGGCTCTTCAACCTTTAGGCTAAATCACCCTAACCTTATTTCGTGAAGACTCTTGATTTTATAGAAAATAGTTTACATTATTTTTTGTATATCTATAGGAAAGGTGGCGTACGTAATGGCAATCGATAAATTAACGCTTAACATGGTGGTATCCAGCGCAATGACTGCGATGGAATTTTATGAAAAAGTTTTTGACGGTGTTCGGGGCGATGTTTTTCATTTTCCGGATCGCATGGGTGTAGATGAAGCGAACATTATGGTAGGTGGTTTAGATTTGCGTTTGATGGATGAAAATAAAGATTACGACTGTTATCCTCCCAAGAAAGGGGAACCCGACTCCATTTGGCTGCAACTTGAGGTTGGGAACCTCGACGCTACGCTTGAAAAAGCAAAAGCGAATGGAGCGGATATCATTCAGGAACCGGCTGAGTTTATGGGTGTAAAGCATGCGATAATTATGGATCCCTTTGGGTACACATGGACAATCAATCAGGTTATCCGTGAAATTTCTTTTGAAGAACAATATCGGTTTTATGAGCAGCATCATGTAGAAATGGACAATAAAAAAGAGGAATAAAGAATTTGCTATCATGCGGCAGTATTACAATGAAATTACTGTTTCAGGTTGGTTTTTGGAGGAATCTACAAATTGCGGGGAAGGTTTCGTGAATAACACGAACCAGGCAACCGCAAGCGTTGCCACTACATTGCGTGCCGTTTAATACTTTTGACATCCTTATCACTGATGATTCAGGACCGGATCGGTTCGAAAAATAGAATTCATATCGAAAATATCCTCGTACAGCGGAGTGCCGATGATAAAAAGAATACTCAAATATTTTGGCTTTTTGGTTGGCGGGCTGCTTGTTCTTTTCCTGCTGCTGATCGCGGTTGCATTCCTTACCGCCGACCATTCGCCGGTCGGCCATTGGAAAAGTGACGAGGGGATGCGGCTTTTTGACACAGCTTATAATGCGGCGATGGCGCTGCTGCCAGAACCGGCCAACACGTATGACGTTAGCACGGATTTCGGTACCGTGCGGGTCTATGCGTGGGTCCCTGAAAATGCCGTAGGGACCACCCCCGTTATCCTGGCTCCGGGCCGTTCCTCAGGTGTGCCGATGTGGTATAAAAATCTGCCTGAAATCGCGAAGACACGGCATGTCTATGCTTTTGACTCATTAGGCGATTCCGGACAGAGTGTCCAGACAGCTGAAATCAAAGACATGGCTGATCAGGTGGCATGGATGGATCAGATGTTTAACGAGCTGAGTATTCAGCGAGCGCATCTGGTCGGGCATTCGTTCGGCGGGCTGATGATGGCTTCGTATGCTTCTGTTCATCCGGAGCGGGTCGCTTCTCTGGCATTGATCGAGCCGGCTTTTACCTTCGCTTCACTGCCGCCTGAGACGATGCTGTATGCCATGCTCTCCACGCTGCCGCTGCCCGAAAAATGGACTGAACATTTTATGAATAAAATCTCCGGAACCGACGCTGGGGAAGTGGCGGCGGATGATCCGGTGGCAGAGATGATTTATGCCGGTACGAAGTATTTCAGCGCAAAGATTCCCGCGCCGGAACAGATCACGCCGGAGCAAATGCGGTCCTGGCCGATGCCGGTCTTTGGTGCGATTGCCGAAAACAGCCCCATCCATGATCCGCAGGCGGCACTGCGGGCGGCGGAAGAGAACATTCAAAATATTACCGTCAGGATCTGGCCGCAGGCTACCCATGCGCTGCCGATGGAATTCCCGGAAGAAATCAACCGGGAGTTGCTGACGTTTTTTCGCGAAAACGACTGAGATTGATGAGCTGTAAGGGCCTATGTTCCTTCCCTCAAAATATCCAGATAAGCTTCATAGGAGAATGTTCTGTTGCGACGTTCACCTGCCGACTGTACGAGAATCTCAATGTCGCATAGCCGTTTTACAGCTTCATTGATCGTTCTGTAAGTCAGTTCGAGAGCGGCTGCTGTTTTCTGTATATCAATGATCGGGTTTTTCTCCAGGTAGGAAAACAAACGCAGCGCCGTCCTGGCGCTTCGGCCCATGGCTTTAATCGTTTCAACATTATTGTCGTGAAGTGCGGTTAGTTTGGCGATTGTGGCAATCGCATCTTCGGCGGACTCAAAAATGGCCA
>CALCQT010000217.1 GCA_937894825.1 uncultured Anaerolineaceae bacterium | reverse complement strand
AAAGACAACCTTGTCTCCGTCTTTGACGCCCAGTTTTTTCCGAATCGCGACCGGAATCGTAATTTGACCGCGGGTTGTAATTTTTGCCAACTCCATAACTATGTCCTTTCCTTATTGCATTGAAATCAATGCATTCCTTGTATTCATTACAAGATGTTTCTCAAAAAAGAATTATGTTTTGCGACACCTCAATTGCGATACAAAAATGTCCGGGAGCTACTCCGGACATTTTTGTATCGTCCTAAATTTTCAAATCAGGTTGGGCTATTATCGCTGCGGAACGATCTCGATCCAGTATCCGTCGGGGTCATTGATGAAATAAATTCCCATTTTTTCGTTTTCATAGCAGATCACATCCATCTTTTTGTGCAATGCATGCGCCGCGTCAAAATCTTCGGCGACCATGGCCAGATGAAATTCAAGATCGCCCAGGTTGTAAGGTTCCGTACGGTCCCGCAACCAGGTAAGCTCCAGCGTGAAACCTGTTTTGCCATCGCCCAGATAAACCAGCTTGAACGATCCGTCTTCGGGATTCTTCTCGCGGACGGGTTTCAGTCCCAGCGCTTCCTCATAGAATTTCAAGCTTTTTCCCAGGTCCAAAACATTAAAATTAAAGTGATTGAATGAAAACATAATACGATTCCCTTCTTTCATCTCTCATATCCGATGTTACTATGAATGCAGTCCGTTAATGCCACCTCCGAACTTACTCCTCAAGATCCTCGAATCGTTTGCGCTGCGTGAACAGAACGATCCAGCCGATCGCAAAGAGCACGATCAAACTGAGGATGCCGATCGAAGAACGTCCGGTCAGATCCGCGAACAACGCATACAATGCGGGACCGATTACCGCGGCAAACTTGCCAAAGATATCAAAGAAGCCGAAATATTCATTCGATTTTTCGGGCGGGATCAGCTTGCCGAAGAAGGAGCGGGACAACGCCTGGATACCACCCTGAGAGGTTCCGACCAGAACGGATAAAATCCAAAACATGGTGGTTGAAAACCCGAGCGCACCGTCATAATCCGCTGCTTTGGCGCCATCCTGCAGGAAAGTCACCGCCGCGGATGCGGCGCTTTCAATGGCAGCCTGTTCTTCCGGAAACTGTGCCGTGACTGTTTCAACACCTTTAGCGAACAATTCAGCCCGGTTGGCATCGGACAGATTCGAAAAACCCTCGGATGAAAGCGCGGCAAAGGCCTCATCGGATAAAGCTCCCCGGTTTTCCGTTATGACCTGCCGGAAATCCGCTTCATACGCTGCCTGATGCGGTTCCAGCGTAAATCCCATATAAAAACCGACCAGACAAACGATAATGTAAATCGTGATCCCGATCAGCAGCATTTTTGCGGTACCGATGAATTTTGAAAAGCGGCTGAACAAAATCGAGCAGGGCACCGCAACCAGTTGGGTCAGCAGCAACGCAAAAATCATCATTGTGGAGCCCAGGCCCAACGTACTTCCGTATGCGGTCGCCATGTGAATGACTGTACCGACACCATCGATATAGAAAAAGTAAGCAATGATAAACACCAGCAGACGTTTATCCCGGAAGATATTCCCGACAGTGCTCTTAAGGTTCTGCAGCGCACCGGACAGAAGCTTGGACTTTTCCGTTTCAACATAATGAACCTGATGTACATTCTTCAGCATCGGGATCGAAAAACCGAGCCACCAGAGTGAAGTCAGCACCACCGATAACTTGACCGCCAGCGTACCGTCAATGCCGATATAATGACCAAACATGATCATCGCGATCGAAATCAGGAAGGCCAGTGTACTGCCGCCAAAATAGCCCATCGCGTACCCATAAGAAGAAACTTTGTCCATGTTCTCTTTTTCGGAGACATCCGTCAAAAAGCTGTCATAGAAAAGATTTCCTCCGGCAAAGCCGACATAGGAGAGACCATATCCTACCAGCATCAGGGTCGGATTATCGGTAATCGCCATGACCAGGGTAAAAATCACGCCGATAAAGAGGAAGACGGTGAACAATTTCTTCTTCATCCCCTTGAAATCGCCCAGTGCGCCTAAAAAAGGCGCGGAAAGTGCGATAACAAAGGTGGCGATCGACGTGGCATATCCCCACAAGACATCGCCACTTTGTCCGGCCTTCGCCGCTACGCCGGAAAAATAGATCGGGAAAACAGCCGCCATGATAATGGTCGCGTAAACCGAATTGGCCCAGTCATAAAAAATCCAGCTTCGTTCCTGCTTCGAAAATTGCTTCATACAACCATCCTGTCTTATTGGAATAATACCGTGCCAGCAACATTTAAAAAAAGGGAGAAATATATCAGAAAATTTCCCCTGTATTCAAAACAAAAAAACTTCCGTCTAAGCAGAAATCCGATTGACGCCGTCCATTTTCCAAACTGGCAGCCCCAACATTTCCGCAGCCAGCGGACAGATATCCGGGATACTTCCGCCGCTCAGTTCCTGATTTTCGGGAATTCCATCGCCGGCTGCCAAATAAAATGGCTGGTAGTGCTCCCGATCCAGCGTGTACCCATGTTGCCCCAGATGGGGTTCACCGAAAGAATATCCTTCATTCGCGACAACGCCAAAATCAAAAAATTCCGCCATTCCGCTGACCCGCATTTCCGCTTCCGTCAACAAACGGGAAACATATGGTTTTTCCAAAAATTCATCAAACGCCCTTTTTATGCTGTCCGCCTTCGCTGAATTATAAATGCGCAAAAAGGCTGTTCCACCGGAACTGTGAAATTCCGCATCGAAATCCAGCAGTGTGCCGTTATCCAGATGGTAAAATCCCTGCTCGGCCAGGAAATCATTCGGCTCGATCGTCGTGTGCACCGGCAAACAACCGTGATCACTGAAAACAATGATCCCTGTTTCACCGTCCGTGCCGGCAGTGCGCAGAGCATCCAGCAAACGTCCGATCCGCGCGTCATGCCGGATCAGCGAAGCTTTTGCCTCGGCGCTGTCCGGTCCGAAGTCATGTTTCTGCGAATCCGTGTCGATCAGATGCAGCAGAAAGAGGTCCGGTTTATGACGAACCAGCGTGTCGACCGCCAGCGTCGTTGTAAAATTGTCCAAAGCCGGTTCGCCGACGCCTGTAAACTGTTTCCCGAATCGAGCCAATGAAGCGATCAGGAAGCGCGGGCTGCCGTAGCGCAACGTCAGATAAATCCGCCGAGCCAGCCCCATCTGCTCAGCAATTTCGGGAAAATTCCAGTCAATATCAGCATTTCCCGTCACGGGGTACAGAATTGAAGCGATCGTCATGCCAGCCTGATGAGCTTTTTGATACAACGTGGGGAATAAAATACACATTATCACAAATGCCATGGCTGGCAGGGAGCACACCGGTAATGATGGCGGTGTGGGCAGGATACGTGTTAGAGATAAAAACGGAATTGACATCCCTGACCAGCGTTCCCCTGTCGCACAACGCAGAAAAATTCGGCATTTTTCGCAGCAGTTCCAGATCATCGCTGGAAACCGCATCTAAAGAAATCATCAGCAGTCTTTTTTTTATTCCCATAGCTCTTGACTTTTCAGGTTTAATCTTGCTCTATTTTATGATAATCATGTAAAAGGAGAATAAACTTCACGTAAAAATGCTCCACAGTTCCCGACATAAATGCGTGCAGTCAAATGGTTCTGTCTCAGAAACAGAACCATTTGACTGACTTTGACAATCGATATTCATCGATTTTAAATGATTACCGAATAAATGTCCCCTCGTCAATGTCACGAAAAGCCTGGCGCAGTTCCTCACGAGTGTTCATCACGATCGGGCCGCCCCAGGCGACCGGTTCGTGCAGCGGCAGTCCGGCATACAACAGGAAATGAACCTTGCTCTCACCGGTTCGGACTGTGAACGTTTCGCCGTGATTCGTCAAAACCGCCCGTTTTTCCGGAATTTCGATTTCAGCTGTCTCATCGGTACCGGCGGGGAAAAATGCCGCACCGGCCATGATGTAAACGAATAATGTAAATTCCGGATCAACGGCAAACTGCCATTCGCTTCCGGGTTCCAATTCAACATCCAGAAAGATCATATCCACATAACGGCCCTGAAATGCGCCCGGTGTTCCCTGATAATCACCGGAAATAACTTTCACCACACTGCCGCCGGAACGAATCACCGGCACGTTCTCCGCTTCGATATCACCATATTGCGGCGTGGTCATCTTATCTTTGGCCGGTAAATTCAACCATAACTGTGTCCCCAGCATCCGCTTCGAGGCTTGGGGCATTTCCTGGTGAATAATGCCGCCGCCAGCCGTCATCCATTGACAGCAGCCGTCCAAAATGCTGCCACTATTGCCCAGGCTGTCGCCATGCTCAATATCGCCATGCACCAGATAGGTGACGGTTTCGATACCGCGATGCGGATGCCAGGGGAAGCCTTTGACATAGTCAGCGGGATCGGTGGAATCGAACGCATCCAGCATCAAAAATGGATCAAAATCTTCGATTGTGGCATTGCTCAACACACGGACGAGCTTTACACCCGCGCCATCGTATTGGGTTGTGCCGGTTACAATTTTTTTGACAGTTCTGATCATTTCTCCCTCTTTTTTTTCGGAAAAACCGCTTTTTGCCGGTTGGACGGCAAACCTCAGACCATATTTATTGGAACAGGTACCCGGTCATAGACATCGACCCCATCATACAGGCATCGTTGAAGACGGATACACTGTCCCCTTCTTCCACCGCACCCAGCGCATAAAGCAGCGGGGCATAATGATCCGGTGTATAAAAAGCCAGCCGGGAGAACTCACCGGCTCTCTCATAATGAACGACATTATCGAAATCGCCGGCCAGGATATTTTCCTTAATATAGGAGTCAAATTCCTCCGCCCAGGGGTAACCACCTGCCATCTCCCAGTTGATACGAGCCAGATTATGAACGACATTCCCGCTTCCCAGGATCAACACGCCTTCTTTGCGCAGCGGACGCAGATCCTGCCCAATTTGGAACCATGTCTGCGCATCCGCCCGCCGATCGACGCTCAACTGAAAGACAGGAATGTCCGCATCCGGAAACATCCGGTGCAGAACCGACCATGCCCCGTGGTCAAAGCCCCAGTTGTTGTCAATCTTCACCTCGCTCGAAACAAGGTCAGCAGTCAGACGGGCAAAATGGGGTGAGCCCGGAGCGCCATAAACAACCCGGTACAATGCCTCCGGAAATCCGTACATGTCATAAATCATGCGCGGCGCTTCGGAATCCGTCGTCCGGCTGCCGTCGGTGTACCAGTGCGCCGAGACGCACAAAATCACGTCCGGTCGGGGAAGTTCCCGGCCCAGTTCCTCCCATTTTTGCGTAAAGGGATTTTCTTCAATCGCGTTCATTGGAGATCCGTGCCCGACAAAGAGCACCGGCGACAGTTTCTGCTGCATATCGTTATCCTTTCATATTCCGAACAAAAATTCTGATATTTTTTAATTTATGCTGCAAGACAATCGATAATCGGTTATTTCTCTTTATTGTAAAGGGAAAAAGAAAAGAATGGAAATAGATTCAGGGAGTTCATCAATTCAAAACACAATCATAACAATTTGCTATTGTTTAATCGGCCTCATTCCGAATGGACCGGAATGGATTAAAGGAGCGTCACATTCGGATTCAGGTATCGCTCCCGTTTCTGCGTCAGACGTCCAAAGTCGATGGCCTTCACCGGGCAGACATTGATGCATCCCATGCACATCTCGCAGCGATGGCTCCAGACCGGTTTCCGCTCCCGCAGTGTAATATTCTCACCGCTACAGATCCGTTCACACTTTCCGCAGCCAATGCAGCAATCGGAAACGTGAAAATGACGGTCCAATCCAGCCGAAAGTCCGCAAAACGCCCGATTGATCGGGTTAGCGATATAACGAAACGGGACATTGCCGGCATGTTCGAATGTCTGTGCTTTTTTCTCTTTTATCGTTTCGCTGATGGTCGTAATTTTTCGCTCCGCATCCGCGAACAATACCTTTTCGCGATCCGGGCTGAAACGATCATACAGCAGAATAAAATTTTCCGGCATCAGCACGGGATAACCGGCATGCAGCGTTTTGCCCTTCCGCCGTAAATATCCGCCTATCTGCTTCAAAAACACGCCGGACGCACCCCCGCAGTTGGCGATGCCAAACAGATACGGATCACCGGAAATCGTCAAATTGTTGAGAAACGAATGAGCGATCCGCGGCAATCCACCGAAATAGACCGGGAAAACAAATCCGGTCCGCTCCACACCAGCAGGGATATCTCCATTATATTTCGCGATATTGATGACTTCGCAATCACCCAGTTTTTCGGCAATCCCCTGCGCAAGCTGCAGGCTGTTTCCGGTACCGGTAAAATAAAAAATCACATTGCTCATCTGGCATCCTTTCAAAAGTGCGCTTGATCGGATTATAAACCGGAAAAAATGGCAACCACGTCTGTAACAAAATGGAAAGGATCAAAAAAACAGTCCGGAGATTGGATTCATATTTCGTTCACGTTTCTGCGTCAGGAGCCCCAAACCGATCGCCTCCATTATTTTGTTCCCGGGATATTTTTCTAAAAGCGCTTTTTCAGCTGCCTGCCGTGAAATAAAAAGTATTTAAGCATTTCGCTCAATTCTATCGGTACAGAAACATAGTACCAGGCACCCGGGGTTTCAAAGCGTTCAATTTTTGCCGTAAATGTGTTTCTCACTTGAGCGTTTTCTTAAAATCAATAAGTACAAACAGGTCATCAAACATCTCATCAGAATACAGATTAAACGGCAGCGGAAAAAACAAAAAAGATTCCCACGGCGTCAACCCCAATAAAAATCCTTATAACACGAAGATTTTCTATGCCATTATATCAAGAAGATAAAAACAAAATCATTGGGACAAACCCAATGATTTTGTCCTCGCTAGCGAGCATTATTCAAGCCCGTACCATCTCGGACTGGTTTTTAGAAAGTTAATGTCAAACGCTCTTCCCCACGCCGCCCGTTTTCCTGAAAACGAATAGGGTTGTCAGCGTATAGAACACGATTGCAGCCAGGTTGAAACCTGCCCCACTCAACGGCACCGACAGCACGGACGGCAGCAGCGGCGTAAGCACGCCGACAATCAGCGTCATCAGGAGCGGCGTGAACAGGCCAAAAACGCGCGGAAAAGCTGTCTTCCCGCGCAAAATCGCGATGGTGACCAGCAACCAACCCACCGCCGTCAGCCCAACCGCCGCCGCCCAGGTGACCAACAGCACACGCATAAAGGTCTCACCCAGCGCAAACACCGGCCCGGCGCTGGCGGGATCCAGAAGCAGCACTGTTTTATAGGTCTCCCCGACATAGAAAAACGAGGCGTGCGCCAATGGCGACCAGGAAAAGCCGATCAAGAGCAGCAGAATGCTCAAAGCGGTATATTTTTGTCCGCATGGTTTGAGCAACGCATGGATATGGTACAGTGCGAAGAACATCAGCGGGATCGTAAAAGCCGCGATCAGCGCACCGGTGGCCAGCCGCTGTGTGGAGCCCTCCAGCATCAGGACAGCCAATTCTTTATTCCCGATCACAGCGGATTGCGCGATCTCCGGGTAATCGGCCAGTTGTGGCTCGAATCCCACCCGCAAAATGTCGCCGATGGGCCAGGTGATCCCGCTCAGCACGCCCGACAGCGCGGATAACTTCATTTTTGTGTTGGTATTCATAAGAGTCCCCCATCCTCACTTCAATATTCTTTTTCAGATTGCTTTTATCACTTTTTTTATCATCAACGCTATCAATAAGATCCGTTAGTTTATCCTAACACATATCTGATGTCGAACCACTGGAATTTTTATGATTGGACAGAAACAGGATCAATTTTCAGTTCGGGTTCAAAGACAGCGGTAGTCGGCTTTCGCAACGCTAAAGGACCTTCCCAAATTTAGGTGCCAATTTGAAAAGGTCCTCTCCAGTGTTATTCACAAATGATCTGATAAATTCAATCAAATACTGTATTTAGCAAACACAGCCGGTAAAAATGGATGAATTTAGAACGAAACACGGCCGGGCTCCTCAAACCCGGAAATAACCGTCGCTTCATTAATCCGGATTTCGAAAACATCCAGCGTCTCCCCGATGGCGGCGATAGTCTCGTCATAGCCCGGGATTTTCGCGATAAACAGCGACTGCATCTCCTCAATTGAAAAAGCGCTCTTTCGCACAGTAGCATTCTGTGAACGGACATGGGCAATGCCGGCTGCCGGAACCGTCGTAAAAGCGACCCTGTCATTTTTACCAAACTCAGCCACCTTCGCATTCTCCCGGTCCGACGCAAAATAAAGCACGCCGGGGTTGCCGGGGTCGTAAACAAAATTGACGATCCGGACGTTGGGGAAGTTTTCCACCGAAGTGGCCAGCGCAATGGTTTTTGATTCCTGAAAAATAGTGTTTAATGTTTGTTGCGTATCCATTTCAATACTCTCCTTAAAGTTTAGATATATTCAGCATACGGAGAATTGATGACAACTGTATGTCAGCAATTAAAATAAGAGAAGATTTCGAAATTTGAATCGCAGATTTCTTTACACACTTTGCGAAACCTGACGCGGGAAAATGGATAGGAGGAAAAAATGAAAACGGACCGACTGATCTCAATTATTTTGACATTATTGGAGCGGGAAAAAGTCAGCGCCAAGGAATTGTCGGAAACGTTTGAAGTGTCGCTGCGAACCATCTACCGCGACATCGACGCCATCAACCTGGCCGGCGTGCCCATTCTTTCCACGCCCGGCGTCAATGGTGGTTTTCAGATTATGGAACGGTACAAAGTAGACAAAAAAGTGTTCTCGGCCGCGGACATCGTGACGCTTCTGAAGGGGCTTGAGAGCGTGTCGGGGATTTTAAGCCGGGATGCAACCATCAACACCTTTGTCAAGGTCAAAAGCCTGATCCCTGCCGAGCAGGCGAGCGAAATCGCGCTGAAATCCAACCAGATCCTGATCGACCTGCAACCCTGGAAAGGCAATCCCGATATCCAGCGTTTTCTTGACCTCTTGAATACCGCCCTGCAAGAGGTCAAGAAAACGCTGGATATC